>NZ_JAFIBU010000001.1:4622500-4704906 GCF_017833255.1 Paenibacillus sp. PvR098 | reverse complement strand
TGTCCGCATTGGAACGAAGTCCGTACTGCTGCCCGCCGATATATACCGCATCCGCGCCGTAATGCACAGCAAACTTCAGCTTCTCCAAGCTGCCCGCCGGTGCCAACAGCTCCGGCTTCTCAAGCCGCACACGCTTGCCAAGAAGCCCCTGCTTCATTAAAGTCATCATTTCCACCTCGCTTTTTTTCTTCTTCCCAAATTAATAGACCTGCTCTTTATAGAAAAACCCGTAAGATAACTCACGACGGGGATCTTGCAATGCGCGAATCTCCTCCAGCCACTCCTCTTGGAACACGTAGCCTTCCGGATCCGAGACATACGCGTCGATGGCCTGACGATAGCTTCGGATAACCGTTTCATTGTATTCGGCTGATTTCAGCAGCCCGTCCAGCTTGAAGCTGTCGATCCCGCCTTCCATCAGCTCATGCAGGCTGTCCAGCATGCATATATCGTCCGAGCTCATGATATGCGTGCCGTTCGCATCCTCATAGACCGGGTAACGCTCATCCTGGCGTTCCTGCTCGATGAGGAACAGCCCTTCTTCCTTCCCAAGCGAGAGACGCTCCAGCTCCTCGGGCCTTCCCTGATGCTCTTTATAATTGGTAAGCAGGCTGCGCTTGGAATGATAAATATTCGTAATGCCGTGCACCTGCACCTGTACTTCCATCTCATCGGCCAGCTGCTTCTTCATATCCAGCGTTTCTTCCAGATTCAGCTCGCGTGCCAGCACCATCCTTACAGCGCCTTTTCTTCCCCAATACCGTGCAGTCTCATAGTTGGTGGACGTCATTTCTGCGTTCCAATGCAGCGGCATGCCGGGTGCAGCACTGCGAACGGCCATCAGCACAGCCGGGTCGCCGAAGACGACTGCATCAGGCTGCAGCTCATGCAGCTTGCCCAGATAAGTTTCCAGATCACCGAGTATACCATTATCCATAATATTATTTACCGCAATGTATACTTTAGCCCCATGTTCATGAGCCCAAGGAACAAGCTTGCTCAGCTCCTCCGTCGTCACTTCTCCCGGGAGCCGCATGCCGAATTTGTGCTCGCCTACAACAACGGCGTCCGCTCCGGCCTCGATGTATCTCTGAGCCTCCTCGGCAGACCCCGCTGAGATCAAAAGCTCGGGTTTCTTCATCTTCAATCCTCACCTGCTTTATCTATAATTACTGATTGCCCATCTTGTTGCTTTCCGCGATGTTTTTATTATGTTGCTCGAAGGTTTCGGCGAATAAATGTCCTCTTGTCCCGTCCTTCTTCGTAACATAAAACAAATACTTCGTCTCCGCCGGGTAAATGGCCGCCTGTATCGAGGCTAGGCTCGGGCTTGCGATTGGCCCAGGCGGAAGCCCTTTATTCAAATACGTGTTATAAGGGCTCTCGATACGCAAATCCTGGAACAATAATCGTTCCTTTTGCTTATCGAATAAATATTGCACCGTAGCGTCGATTTGCAGCGGCATATTTATCTTCAAACGGTTATGAATGACTCCGCTGACAATCGTCCGCTCCTCCTCCACCACTACTTCCCTTTCAATCAGTGACGCGAGCGTCAGCATCTGGTGGAATGTCAGCCCCCGCTGCGCCATGGCTTCTTCCCAGTCCTGCGGCAGCTGTACGAGCCGCTTATCGAGCTCCTGCATCATGGAGCCAATCATCTCATCCGCACCCGCATCCTTCTTCCATTCATACGTTTCAGGAAATAAATATCCCTCAAGCCGGAAACGAATGGAAGGGTCGTCCGGAATAGCAGCCGCTACCGTACCTTCTGCAGCTTTGTAGCGTTCAGCAGCCTGGAGAAATACAGAGCTGTCGATTCCGTGATCCTCCTGAAGCTTCCCAGAAATCTGCCGTACCGTATAGCCCTCGGGCACCGTGAGCCTAAGTCCCGTATCCTTGGCTGTCTCTCCCCGGTTCAGCTGTGAGATAATCTCGTCCGGCGAGAGACCCGGCATCATGTCGTATTCTCCCGCCTGAAAGCGTCCGCCCTCTTGCTTATATTTTAAATACCATGTAAAAATAACTGCATTGCGTATGATGCCTAGTTGCTCAAGTTCCGCGGCAAGCTGAGACACTCCCGTCCCGGGAGGGAATGAGATCCGCTGTGCCTCCACTGACGGCGGCATGGGCTCCAATGCTTTACCGACGTATAAGGCAAGTCCGGCTCCCGCCCCAACCATCAAAAATATAATGATGACTAGTCCCCATACGAAAACACGTTTCATCGATCTTCGTCTCTCCACAACGACTCTGTCCCACTCCTTCCTTAACCAGGTAAAACAAACGAAAAGGAGCGGATTATCTCCGCTCCAGGCAACGCTTAAAGTAAAAAGTTGTAAGCTACAACTGTTCGTCAGCTGGAAAAGTCCATTCGTCGAAAAGCTCGGAGACATTCTCCCATTCATCGTCGTCTTCGATCGTTTCAAGCTCCATTTCTCCATCATCCTTGCGCGATACGCGATAAACCTCAGGCTCATCCTCCTTGCCGGACTTCGCCTTTTCCAGCATAGCATAGCCCTGGCCGTTCAAGATCAGCTCGGAGACGATGCGGTAAACTACGGATTCCTGATGCTCGTCATACAAAATAATATCATTTCCGTAGGCTTCTCGCAACTGACGTGTAGGTTCAGCTTCCGTCATTCTGTTCAAATGAAGGCCTCCTTTCGCAAATTACTTGGACTCTTCCTCATCTTCATCGAATTCGTCCATCAGCGTATTGAAAGTTTCCTCCACAATGTTCCATTCTTCTTCATCATCAATGGTATACAGCTGCAGGTCGTCACCGTCTTCTTCATAGCGGAACGCATACACTTCGTCGGATTCCTCATCGGCATCGACTGGAACAACCATCATGTACTTTTTGTCCGAGCCGTCCACTTCGAATTTCATGATCACTTCAAATTCTTCTTCGTTGCCTTCTTCATCGGGAATATAAATAATTTCCGGCTCTTCAAGCAGTTGCTCCTGATTGGAACTTTGATCCTTCTGGGACACAGTCCATCACCTCTTCGAATGAGATTGGGAATCCATAAATCCTTGCAAAATGAGCGCAGCCGCCATCTTGTCAATGACTTGCTTTCTTTTCTTGCGGCTGACGTCCGCCTCCAGCAGCGTTCGCTGAGCAGCAACCGTCGTCAGCCGTTCGTCCCACAAATGCACCGGCATTTGTAGGGTTTCATGCAGTTCTTTAGAAAATGCAATGCAAATTTCTCCACGGGGACCGATCGTATTGTTCATATTTTTCGGCAGCCCAACCACAATTTCCGTTATTCCATACTGCCGAACCAACTCTTCGATACGACCCATATCGCGCTGTACCGTTGAGCGGTGAATCACTTCGAGCCCTTGAGCCGTCCAGCCAAGCTCATCACTGACAGCGACTCCGATCCTCTTGTCGCCGTAATCCAATCCCATGTAACGCATAGCTGCTCCAATCGGCCTGTCTGCACCTTAAGATTTATGCTGTTGGAGGTAGGAACGAACGAGTTCCTCGATCAGTTCATCTCTCTCCCGCTTGCGGATGATGCTCCTTGCATTGTTGTGTCGTGGGATATAGGCCGGATCGCCTGAAAGCAAATAACCGACGATTTGGTTGATCGGGTTGTAGCCTTTTTCCTGAAGCGCGTCATACACCGCTAAAATGACTTCTTTGGGCGATGTCTCGATCTCTTCCGCTTTGACGTTAAATTTCATCGTTTTATCCATTGAACTCATCTGGAGAAGCACCCCCCTGCACTCATGATAACCCGCATATTCCACATATTCGCCATTTGCCTAATAATTCCTCTTGACAAGCAAATTTATTTTAATCCGACGAGCTTCTCAACGCTTTGGATCGCTTCCTTCAGCTTCGACGGATCTTTGCCTCCGGCCTGAGCCATATCCGGTCTTCCGCCCCCGCTGCCACCGCAGAGTGCTGCTACTTCTTTAATCAGCTTTCCGGCATGATACCCTTTGGACACCAAATCAGGTGTAACCGCGGCTACGAGATTGACCTTGTCTTCAGCCGAAGAGCCAAGCACAATGACGGCCGAGCCCAGTTTGCTTTTCATTTGGTCTACAATGTTCCGGAGCGTCTCCATATCGCCAGCCGATACTTCCGCCGCGAGGACAGTCACACCGTTCACTTGCTTCACCTGGTCCGTCAAAGAACCCGCTTCAATGCCGCTCAATTTCGCTTTGAGCGACTCATTCTCACGAGAGACCTCTTTTAATTGAGCAAACAATCCGTCGATACGTTTCGGTACGTCCGCAATGTTAGACTTAAGCAGCCCTGCAGCGTCTCTGAGCAACTGCAGCTGGCCGTCCAAATATTGATAAGCTGCGCGGCCCGTCATCGCTTCGATCCGGCGCACGCCCGATCCGATGCCGGATTCGCTGACAATCTTAAGCAAACCGATTTGGCTTGTATTTCGAACATGGCAGCCGCCGCACAGCTCCAGGCTGTATCCTCCTACGCGAACAACACGGACGATGTCGCCATATTTTTCGCCAAACAAGGCCATGGCTCCCATCGCTTTGGCTTCCGCAATTGGCTTCAAGGCAATGTCGACGTCAATGCTTCTCCAGATTTGCGCATTGACGCGCTGCTCGATCTCCTGGAGCTCCTCCGCAGAGATGCTGCCAAAATGAGAGAAGTCAAAGCGCAGCCGCTCTGGCGCAACGAGTGATCCCGCTTGATTGACGTGATCGCCGAGCACTTCCTTCAGCGCTTTATGCAGCAGATGCGTCGCCGTATGGTTTTTGATAATATCTTCACGAACTTCTTGAGTTACGGTTGCCTGAACCTGATCTCCCTTGCGTAGTACCCCCGCTTCCACAACGACCGTATGCACGTGCTGTCCATGCGGAGCCTTGCCGACATCCTCCACTTTGATCACCGTATCTCCGGCGGTCATAAAGCCGTGGTCGCTGACCTGCCCGCCGCTTTCGGCGTAGAACGGCGTCACATCCAGGATAACCTGACACGTTTCTCCCGTTCCTACCAGATCGACAAATCGATTTTCGTGCACGATCTCCAGTACTTTAGCAGTTGTTACCAAATCAGTATAACCAACAAACTCGCTTTTAACCGTGTAGTCGGCCAGAGGGCCTCCCTGTACCTTCATGCTGTCAGAGTCTTGACGGGCTGCACGAGCACGGTCACGCTGCTCCTGCATCGCTTGATCAAAGCCTGCGCGGTCGACCGTCATTGCCTTCTCCGCAGCGAAATCCTCCGTCAGGTCAAACGGGAATCCGTAAGTGTCGTACAGCTTGAACGCATCGGGTCCGCTGATTTCAGACCTGCCTTCTTTATGCGCTTTGTCCACCATTTCAGCAAGGATGGCAAGCCCGTCCGACAGTGTCTCGTGGAAGCGTTCCTCTTCTGTTCGGATTACTTTTTCAATAAACTCGCGCTTTTCCACAACTTCCGGGTAATACACGCCCATAATCTCTCCGACGATTGGTGTGAGCGTGTACAGGAACGGCTTATCCAGCCCAAGCACCTTGCCGTAACGAACCGCACGGCGAAGCAAACGGCGGATAACATAACCGCGGCCTTCGTTTGATGGAAGAACGCCATCACCAACAGAGAACGCTACGGTTCGGATATGATCGGCGATGACCTTCAACGCCACATCAAATTCCTCATTCTGCTTGTAGGTAACGCCTGCCAGCTTACATGTTTGTTGAATGATCGGCTGGAACAAGTCGGTATCAAAGTTGGAATCAACATCCTGCAAAATCGAAGCAAAGCGCTCCAAACCTGCACCTGTATCGATGTTTTTGTTCGGTAGCGGCGTGTAGCTGCCGTCTTTATTGTGGTTGAACTGCGAGAAGACGAGGTTCCACACTTCAAGAAAGCGTTCGTTCTCTCCTCCTGGCCAGCATTCCGGATCGTTCAAATCGCCGTACGCATCGCCGCGGTCATAGAAGATCTCCGTACAAGGGCCGCAAGGACCTTCACCGATATCCCAGAAGTTCTCTTCCAGCTTGTAGATTCGCTCTTCCGGGAGACCGATTTTTTTATTCCAGAACTCAAACGCTTCCGTATCCTCGGGGTAAACGGTAACGGAGAGACGGTTCGGGTCGAAGCCGATCCACTCGGGACTCGTAAGAAACTCCCATGCCCAAGTGATGACTTCCTCTTTGAAATAGTCTCCGATCGAGAAATTTCCAAGCATCTCGAAGAACGTGTGATGGCGGCGTGTTTTGCCGACATTCTCAATATCGTTGGTGCGGATACATTTTTGTGAGTTCGCAATCCGCGGGTTATCGGGCACAATACGCCCGTCAAAGTATGGCTTCAAAGGCGCCATTCCAGCGTTAATCCACAGCAGCGACGGGTCATTATGCGGTACAAGCGGCGCACTGGGCTCGATTTTATGTCCTTTGCTTTCAAAAAACTCCAACCACTTGGAGCGAATTTCACTTGCTTTCATTAGATTTCGTTCCTCCTGCCACCTCATTTTTATAACAAAAAAACGCCCCTGAAACAGGGACGATTTGCTCGCGGTACCACCCTGGTTATTGTGCTGCTGCACTTTCACGCATCTGCACAATCTCCTCTGTTCGGACGCTAACGGGTCCAGCCGGCGGAGTTCATCCGCGCTCTGAAATGAGCGTTCGGTCATCCTTCATCAGAAAGGCTTTCACAGCTGGAACGACCGCTGCTCAGGGCAATGCCTTATGCAAACGGGATGCTCCAAAGCCTTCTCTCTGGCTAATGGGCCTATGACCTACTGAATTTCTTCGACGCTTTCGCAAATATAAACAAATAGACCTATTCAAACCAAAATTATACCGATCGCAAGCAGCACTGTCAACTGGTTATGCAAACCCGAAATGTGGGCTTCACTCGGCCCAGGCGACCCAGGTTACCAGCCGATGCTTAAACATATGGATAACAAAATCCACATAATAATCCTTCCTGACAATCCACTGGTACTCTTCATTATGATGCGCATAAAACAATACGTCGCTGTAAGTATCATTATCATCAAAATAGCCCCGTATTTGTTTAACGGCCATTTCCACCCCGACGTCCGGCCGGTGCAGCTTCATCCGGAATTCCACATCCGACCCGTTGATGTGCTCTTCTATTGTAAGCAGCTCATTGTCATATTCATATTTCAGCATACCTCATCCAGCCTTCCCAGGAAACTCTTTACATTAAATATCTCACATAAATATATACATTGGCAATCACGATGGTCACCAGCATGATCGGGAAAGCTACTTTCAGGTAGCCAAAGAACGTAATCGGATGTCCTTCCCTCGCTGAAATACCGGCCACAATCAGGTTCGCACTGGCCCCGATTATTGTACCGTTACCCCCGAGACAGGCGCCAAGCGCAAGACTCCACCATAAAGGCTCAACATTGCTTACTCCCATTACACCCATCTCTTGTATCATTGGAATCATCGTGGCCACAAAAGGAATGTTATCCATAAAAGCCGAAGCAAATGCACTCAGCCACAGGATCAGAATAGCCGAGCGTGCCGTATCTCCACCTGTAATCCCGACAGCATATTCAGCCAGTGAAGAAATAATTTGCGTTTCGACCAATCCCCCCACGAGCACGAAGAGACCGATGAAGAAAAAGATGGTTGTCCATTCCACATTGTGGAAAGCATCCTCCATGTATTTTTCACCTGTCAGCAGGAGCAGCAGAAAGGCTCCAGCCAGTGCAACGGTAGCGGATTCGATATGTACGATCTGATGAAGGAAAAAACCGAGAATCGTTAGTCCCAGAACGCCCAAGCATTTTTTTAACAGTGCAGGATCCTGAATCTCCGCTTTCTCATCAAGCTCCATGATGCTTAGACGAAGCTCATCGGTTGTTTGTATTTTTTTTCGGTACAGGAGTACGAATATAGGCAAGATGACCGCCATGATGATGATCACGACTGGCGTCAAATTTGTAATAAAGGCGTTAAAGGTCAACTCCTTCACAGCGCTGCCAATCATAATGTTAGGGGGATCTCCGATCAACGTTGCCGTACCGCCTATGTTGCTGGCCATAATTTGCGAGATGAAGAAAGGTATCGGATCCACCTGCAGCCGCCGTGTGATGCTAAGTGTAACGGGAACAATCAAGAGCACCGTGGTGACATTATCCAGAAAGGCCGAGCATACCGCCGTAACAACGCCAAGAACGACCAGAATACGGATTGGATAGCCGCCTGCTTTTTTGGCCGCCCATACCGCCACGTATTTGAATGCCCCAGTCTTCGCCGTAATTCCTACAATAATCATCATTCCAATCAAGAGGCCGAGTGTATTCAAATCGATATGATGAAATGCCGTTTCCTGATCTAGAATACCAAGTCCCACTACGAAAATAGCACCGATCATAGCGACGATGGTACGGTGAATTTTCTCGGAAATAATGAAAGCGTAAGAGATTAGAAATAACCCGAGTGCTGCGATCGCTTGCTGACTCACAAAGTGTAACCCCTTTCAGAACGATGTATGATTTACCTTACATAATTAAAGAAAAAGAAGCTTACAGTGGTCTTTTCAATACAAGCCGAGCTATGTTTCGTTATCAAGCCCTAATCATGGAACATTATACGCCTGCCCTCACTAACTGACAAGCGATAAAACCGCCGAAAAGTATCTTTCAGACGGTTCTCCGATGAATAAAGTACAGAAATACGTGCTGAAGAATCACCTTCATGACCGCGAAAAAAGGAACGGCCAATATCAGCCCGGCAATCCCTGCAATTTCCCCACCTACTAGCAGCGCAAAAATGATGACCAACGGATGCATTTTGAGAGACCGGCCCACCACTTGCGGCGAAATGACATTCCCCTCAAGGATCTGGCAGATCGTATTCACCAGTATGACCAAAAGCATCATTTTCCATGATATGGTTGAGGCAACGATCAATGCCGGAGCTGCACCTAGGAAAGGTCCCAGATAGGGGATAATATTAAACACGGCAACCACACAGGCCAGCAGCAGCGCATAAGGGATTCCGATCAGCCAATAGCCGATATACGCCAGAAGCCCGACGATCATGCATACGGTAAACTGTCCGCGTATGTAATTTCCAAGAGCTGTGTCAATGTCCACCAGCATCGAGACGATTTCTTTGCGATGAGCTTTGGGAACGATCGCCAAGGCCGTTTTTTCAATGAGCTGGAAATCTTTTAAAATGTAGAAGGCCACGAACGGAATGATGAAAACAAGAAACATAGTATTGATCGTACTCCCGATTCCGCCCAAGTAACCAGCGATTGCCAGCGAAATTCCGTTCTCCAGCTTTGCCAGCGACTGATTGATACCCTCCCGCACGCTGTCCGGCAAAAACTTCAACCCGTTGAAATTGTCCACAACACTTTGCGCTTTAAACGCCACCTCCGGCATATGCTGGTTCAGTTCGGCAAGCTGTTTAATCAGCATCGGAATCACATTCATCAGCACTACCGTAGTGGAGGTAATAAACACCGCATAGATTGTAAGCACAGCAACCGTACGCGGCACTTTGCGGGCTCCAAGCAGTGAGACGACCGGATTTAGCACATAGGAAATAATCAATGCAATAATAAACGGCGTCAAGATTTCTCGCATAAATTGATACGTACCCACGATGATTGGACGAAGCTGCAGCAGCATGAATAGGATGCCAAGCCCGAGCAGCGTATAGATCATCCCGATAAACAGCCGATGCTTCGGAAACTGTTCCATAGATTCCTCACCTACCTTGACACCAATATGCATGAAGGGCAAATTCGCCCTCTACAGTATATGTACAAGCTGACGGTCTTAACCCTGTTCTTTCATTCTCAACACAAATATCATAGCTGCCGATTTTCCTGAATACAATGATAGAGAATAGTCTTATGGACAAGACAAAAACACCGTTTTCCGCATGAGCCTTACGGCCTGCCGGATCAACGGTGTTTGGCGGCTAGGTCTGTCGACCACAACCATACTGTGTTAGTTCGCATGTACTTGCGGTATTTCTTCTTCAAAGAACAAATCGTCCAAGGAGCTCAAGGTTCCATCTTCTTCAACTTGAAAGACAGACATTTTTTCCCCGTTCACGGTTAATTCAATAAAACAGCCCCAGCAGTAAAACTGGTGCGAACCAATCTTGCCAATATCTTTGGAATTGCAGTTTGGACAACGCAGCATCACAATCACCCTATTCTTCTTTTGGTACGAAGATTTCCTCCAACGTATCGCTTGCATGTACGGGAACAATCAAGGCGTCCTCACCGAGCTTTACCGTATCCGGCATCGGCAACCATTTGCGCCCTTCCTTTAGATCAGAAATGAAACCCTCGGTCAATTCATACCCTATTACCTTTATACCCTTATCCGCATCCAGATAAACATCCTCAACCATTCCAAGCTGCTGCCCGTTTATGGTAATCACTGGAAGACCCTTAAGTTTGGAATTACCGCAAAGCAAGGTTCGAAAGCACTTGTCTGCTTCCATCGAACGTACAGCTTCTTCCTTCTTAATTGTGACGGCATCCTCACCGAGTGCAAGGACATCCGTCGAAGCAACGCAGGTCATCTCGGAAAACCAGTGTTTATCTTCCAGAAGAAGCGCCTCTACCTGCCAATCCTCATCCATCAGAAGATCCTTGGTATGGCCTACCTGCTTCCCTGTTTCTACGCAAATGATCGGCAAACCGATGACATCCCGCGCTCTCTTCACAAGGTTTGCCTCCTTGAGATTATTAAACATTTGCTTAACGATTAGTACGCAAACGTCTAACGATGGTTTCAATGATGCTTACTGCCTCTGAAATCTGCTGTTCATCGTTGTTAGCCCCAAAGCTAAAGCGGATGGCCGACCCTGTTACATCCTCAGGCAGCTTCATCGCTTTAAGGACGTGAGAAACCTCAAGAGAGCCCGAAGTACAGGCCGAACCGCTTGCCGCAGCCACTCCAGCCAAATCCAGATTCATCAGCATCGTTTCTGTCGAAATACCGGAAAAGCTGACGTTTAAAATATGCGGAAGCTGCTCTGTTGGATGGCCATTGATGACAAAAGCATCAGCGTCTAAGCGCTCTGTTAATTCATTTACCATTCCTTGACGTAGTTTTTCCATCTTTTGTTTCAATTCATACCTGTTCAACTGCAAAATTTCTATAGCTTTCGCAAAGCCGGCGATTCCTGCCGTATTCTCTGTTCCCGGCCGACGTTTGCGTTCCTGCGAGCCGCCAAACAGCAGCGGCGCTATCCGAGTCGTTCTGGATATATATAAAGCGCCGATCCCTTTGGGACCGTTCAGTTTATGCGCGGAAAAACTCATAAGATCGACCGGCAGTTGACCAAGATCGATCGGAATATGTGCCAACGCTTGAACGGCATCGACATGAAAGCATATCCCTCGCTCTCTTGCAAAGCGTCCGATGGCTTCAATGGGCTGCAGAGTGCCTGTCTCATTGTTGCCGTACATGACGCTGATCAGGGTCGTATCCGGACGAACGGCTTTTTCCACATCGGATAAAGAAACCTGTCCAAAGCAATCAACGGGGAGGTATGTGACCTCATAACCAAGAGCTTCCAGCCGCTCACAAGCGTGAAGCACCGCATGGTGCTCTATGCTGGTCGTTATAATATGCCTTCCCCGTGACCGGTACGCTTCCGCCGCGCCGAGCAAAGCCATATTGTCGCTCTCCGTCCCGCTTCCTGCGAACACGATTTCGGAAGGAGAGCAGCCAATAAAGGACGCGATCCGGTCCCTTGCCGCATTCAGCGCCGTACGTGCCTCCCGTCCAGCCGAGTGCGTACTGGAGGCGTTGCCGTATATTTCGGAAAAATAGGGCAACATCGCTTCCACTACCTCAGGATGCACAGGCGTCGTAGCGGCATGATCCAAATAAATAAGCTTCAAAGTGTTCACCACATCTGCATAGTAGGATTAAGAAAAGAATTGGAATCCGAGGACAAGCATCTACAGAGGCTAAATATAAAACATGTAGCTGTCGTTCTGACTGCCTTCTTCTTTAAAGGAGATGAGATCAGCGAGCGTGGTAGAATCAAGCACCTGTGCAATACCATCGCGGATACGAATCCATAAGTTCCGCTTCGCAGGGTCGTCCTCTTCCGTAAAATCAACGGGACTGATCGGCCCTTCCAGCACTCGGATGATATCTCCCGAGGTGATTTCCTCTGGTGATTTAGATAATATATATCCACCGTACGCTCCGCGAATGCTCTTGACAAGCCCCGCATTCCTAAGCGGTGCGACCAATTGCTCCAAATAATGTTCGGAAAGCTGGTGCTTCTCCGCGATGCTTTTCAATGAGGTGGGGCCTTCTCCGAACTTCGTCGCCAGCTCCATCATAATGGTGAGTCCGTAGCGACCTTTAGTTGATATCTTCAAGTCGAGCACCTCGTTTATTACATCAGAAAGTATGTATTTGACCTAGAGGATCAGCTTTCTGTTGCTTCAAGATAAGCTTCTGGTTAAACACGAATATGCCTTCATTCTTCGAAAGGCTTCGATAAGAAGCTTTTATTACATATCATACATTTTTGTATCAATTTAATCGTAACATAAAACCTTGTAATGTGGGAAAAAAACAGTGACATATTAATGAAAAATTTTATTCTTTTCACAAATGCATGTATAATACAAGAATGTGATTTAAGCAAAGTGAGGTTTGGGACAAATGACAAAAAAAGCACGCGTCGTCCTCGGCATGTCCGGCGGTGTCGATTCCTCGGTTTCGGCGCTCGTTCTTAAGGAGCAAGGCTACGAGGTCATCGGCGTTTTCATGAAAAATTGGGACGATACGGACGAATTCGGCCACTGCACCGCGGAGGATGATGCGGAGGATGTAAGGCGGGTTTGCGACCAAATCGGCATCCCCTATTATACGGTAAATTTCGAAAAACAATACATGGATAAGGTATTCGCCTACTTTTTGGACGAATATCGCAAAGGCCGTACTCCGAATCCGGATGTCATGTGCAACCGGGAAATCAAGTTCGGTGAATTTCTGAACAAAGCGCTTGAGCTTGGAGCAGACTATATCGCGACCGGCCATTATGCAAGGGTGGAGCACCAGGACGGAGCACACCGACTGCTTCGCGGAGTGGATTCGAATAAAGATCAAACGTATTTTCTCCATGCATTGGATCAATACCAGCTTTCGAAGGCGATGTTCCCCATCGGCCACCTGCCGAAGCCGGAGGTTCGCGCGATTGCGGAGAAGGCGGGACTGGCTACGGCCAAGAAGAAAGACAGCACCGGCGTTTGCTTTATCGGCGAACGCAACTTCAAAGAGTTTCTCAGCGGCTATCTGCCCGCTAAACCCGGAGAGATGAGAACCCTCGAAGGAGAGGTTAAAGGCCGGCATGACGGACTCATGTACTATACGCTCGGCCAGCGTCAAGGTCTTGGCATCGGGGGCTCAGGCAGCGGAGAACCATGGTTTGTCGCAGGCAAAGACCTTGAGAACAATATCCTGCATGTCGTTCAAGGGGAAAAGCACCCTGCACTCTACTCAACGGGTCTTAAAGCCACCGATCTGAATTGGATTCAGGGAGACGCACCCCGGGAGCCGCTTCGCTGCACGGCAAAATTCCGTTACCGCCAGCCGGATCAAGGCGTTACCGTTCATTTCGGCGCGGGCGGCACTTGCGAGGTTATGTTCGATCAGCCACAGAAGGCGATCACCCCAGGCCAATCCGTCGTTTTCTATAACGGAGAAGAATGCCTGGGCGGAGCGACAATTGATATAATCATGAATTCATGAACAACCCCATCTACAAAGCAAAGAAGTTATGTTCGCACGGAACATAACTTCTTTTTTTACCTTATTTCGGAACCGCTGATCTGCTTCCATCACCCCTCATGAATAACCGGATCCGGTCCAACACCTGAACCCTTTCGTATGATCAAGATTCTCGAAATCCGCAAGTGATCGATTTCCTCGATCATGAAATCATATTCATCATTCCAAATCAAATGCTGATGCTTCTGTGGGGGCATCTCCACTCGCGAATAAATCCATCCGCCAATCGTATCATAGTCGTCCGTTTCGATACGGATTCCAAAGTAGCTGTTTACCTCCTCAATCAGCATACGCCCGTCGATGGAATACGCCGCAGCGTCCCTCCTCTCAATCTTCGGCCGTTCTTCGTCAAATTCATCCTGAATCTCGCCCACGATTTCTTCAATAATATCTTCAAATGTAACTATACCTGATGTTCCACCATACTCATCAATCAATAGGGCCATTTGCGTCTTTTTCTTCTGCATTAATTTGAGCAGCACGCTAATTTGCATCGATTCAGGCACCTTCGTAATCGGCCTTACCATCGTTTGTATATTCTCTGCAGCCTCCGGTATTTTCAATAAATCTTTAATATGTACGAAACCGATAATATTGTCTTTGTCCGGGTCACATACCGGATAGCGCGTATGCATTTCACTGATGGCCATCATTTTGTTCTCCTCGTATGATCTGTTCGCATATAGACATATCATTTCTGTTCGGGGGATCATGATTTCTCTCGCATTTGTTTCAGCAAAATCAAAAATATTATCCACAAGCGTCAATTCCGTATTGTCAATGAACCCGCTTCGGTTGCTTTCCTTCATCATGACGCGAATCTCCTCTTCTGAATGAGCAGAACGATGCTCCGCATAAGGCTCCATTCCGGTCAGACGAAGAAGCATATTGGAAACCCCATCCACGAACCAAATGAACGGGTACATCAGCTTATAAAAGCCCACCATGAGAACAGAGGCATGGAGTGTAACCTGATCGGACTTACGAAGAGCAAACCTTTTGGGAAACTGTTCTCCAAGGATAATGTGCAGCACAGTGATGAGCGAGAACGCAGCAACGAGGGCCGTCATCTGAATAACGGAATCCGGCAGCAGCGGTTGCAGGGCCGGCTCCAGCAATCGTGCTACGAAAAGCCCACCCACCCATCCGAGCCCGAGCGAGGTCATCGTAACGCCTAGCTGACAAGCAGACAAATAGGCATCCAGGTTCCCTATGATGGATTTCGAGAACCTTGCTCTCCTCGAGCCCTCCTCCGCCAGCTTTTCGATCCGGCTTCGGGACGCCCTCACCATCGCAAATTCAGCTGCAACGAAGAAACCGTTCAGACACACCAGCAGCAGAACAAAACTAACGTACAAGATCAGCGTCAACGGATCGCTACTCAATGGTATTCACCTACCCACCCGTTTAGGTGAACAGGCACACCTCCCTTAGATTTACAGTTTCACCAAACCGCTCGACGACTTTCGCCAGAAACCTATTTCACGGATACATTAATACACTATACAATCCTCCGTCAGACTATAGAACGAAAAATCGTCACAGCTTATTCCATGAGACAGGCTTTGGTTTTGGCGCACAAAAAAAAACGTCCGGGTCACATGGAGCCGGACGTTCTTTGCCTACCCTATGCTGTTATACTGGCATCGGTGTCGGAGTTGGCTTAGCAAAGCCTTTCATATAAGCTTGATCAATAGCTTTGCGAATTTCCGGCAGCGACTTACCTTCCTGTGTCATTTTGATGGACTGGACGGCGATCTGCAGGCAGACACCGCATCTCGTTCCGTGATCATCCCATACGACAGAACCATCCTCGTTTACTTTTTGAATGAAACAATTCATGTTGCTGATGTGTCCCGCACTTTCTCCGCAGCCGCAATAGCAGGGCATCCATTGCAGAATCTCCCTCCCTTTGCCTGCCGCCTGGTACACGAGACGAATCTCTTCCGGCTGGTTCTTCAAAAAAGAAGGCAAAATATCGGCCGAAGCGGTTTTCTCTTGAATGTCGGTGACCGCCGTATGCTCATGCCCTTGGTGATCGGTTTGCGTTTGGGCTTGCTCCGGCTTGCTGCCGCATGCCGAAACAACGGAGGTAAGAGAGGTGAAAATCAACATCATTGCGATAAGCCTTTTGCGCTTCACGGTATTCACTCGTTTCTAAGTTAAGAGTTAAAGATCATTGCTCTTATCATACTATACTCACTTCATGCCCCTCAAATTTATCCTCTCGGTTTGGGATGGGAGGACCGCCGCTTTTCTTGATTTTGCCGTATTTTATCTTCCGTACCCTGGCTGGAGGCTTCATAAAAACGTTCATGCTTTATCGGGCCCGGCAAATACTGCTGCTCCACGTAATGCCCCGGATAATCGTGCGGATACAAGTATCCTTTGTGCCCGAGCTTCTCAGCTCCTTGATAATGCGCGTCGCGCAAATGCAGTGGCACTTCTGCAGACCTCAGCCTCTCCATTGCCTGCGACACCTTGGCAAGCGCGCCGGGAATAGCGTTCGATTTGGGGCTCTCTACTGCAAACAGGATTGCTTGAGCAATCCCATATTTCGATTCCGGCCAGCCGATCTTATGATAGGCGTCCATAGCCGTCACCGCCTGCACCATGGCCTGCGGGTTCGCAAGGCCGATATCCTCGCTGCACATGACGATGAGTCTCCGCAGGAATGTCATTGGATCCATCCCCAACTTTTCTACCGCGTACATAAACCAGAACAGGGCCGCATCACTTGAGCCGCGTAAGCTTTTATGAAACGCCGACAGGACGTCATACTGTGTGGACTCGTCCGCTTTAATCGTAGGACGGCGAATCGATTCCTCTGCCACCGCGAGCGTAATGCGTATGGTACCGTCTCTCTCAGGCGGCGTCGTCAGCGCAGCCAGCTCCAGAGCATTGAGAGCCCGCCGAATATCTCCTCCTGCCATTCGAGACAGGTGCTCCAAAGCCCCCTCCTCTGCTTCGATAGGCATGAAGCCTAGGCCGCGCTCACGGTCGGCCAGCGCCCTTCTCATGGCAATGAGGGAATGCTCGTGCGTAAGGGACTCCAGTTGAAACAACGTAGATCGAGACAACAGCGCGCCGTTGACATGATGGAAAGGATTCTCCGTCGTCGCCCCAATAAAAATAATAATTCCTTGTTCCACTGCAGGCAGTAGAGCATCCTGCCGGGAGGTATTGAAGCGGTGCACCTCGTCCAAAAACAAAATCGTTTTTTTTCCGTATAACGACCGATTATGTTTTGCCTGATCTATCACTTCGCGGACATCCTTGACGCTGGCGTCCACAGCATTGAGCTTTATGAAAATACCTGAGGTGCGGTGGGAAATAATATTAGCGAGCGTCGTTTTGCCCGTGCCGGGGGGCCCATAGAGCAGGATCGAAGTAACTTGATCTGCCTCAATCGCCCGGCGTAGCAGCTTACCCTGTCCTACGATATGCTCCTGTCCGATATATTCCTCCAGGGTTATCGGACGCATTCGGTCAGCAAGCAGCTTTCCTGACGGACTTTGCTCGGCCGCCATCGTAAATAAATCCATGCTGATCACAACCTCTTAGCTTCTTTTACCATGTATCATCGATAGTTTCATATCGTCTGCCGATTGCTGTTTATTATAACAAAATTCACCTTCGATGAGTACACCCTAAACAGATCCAATATGGCCATGTATCAGCTTTCTCCGTTCACTCGCCCATTTCTCCGATGCGAAGCGCCAACCGATGCTGCATCGTCTGTCGTACCTGTGGCACTTGGTTAGGAGCGCATTCCACAATGACGATTACATCACTGCTGTCTCTGCTGCGATGCCGCCGTCGTCGAGATTCCCGGTTGATCCAAGCATCTATCGCATATCCGACAATCCCTCCGGCAAGTAGACCAAGCAAGCCCCAGATAATGGGTCCCCATACCAGACTATAACCGATCGAAGCACCAATGACGGAAAAAACAGTCCCAACGACAGCGGCGCCATCGAGCAAGCTTACACCGTCTGACCGATGAATGGTATCCATGATATGTGGAGCGAGCACCTGACTGTTAGCCAGATGTACTGCCGCGATGCGTTCGTTTGAAATTCCTTGGGCTTCCAAATCGCTTAACGCGAGCTCCAGCTCCGCAGAATAATGAAATGTCCCAAAGACATACATCCTTTTATAGACGCCCCCTATTTATGCTAAGATCTAGCTGTAACCCGTCATAATTCTTCTCAAGCCATTGTTGTTGGCAGCGGTTGTATATTTGATTGCTTTCAACGGCATGCGTGTATGCATCATAAGCGGAGAAGCAGTACATCGATGGCAGAAATAATAACCATTGCGGATCAAGCATCCCGACGGTATTCCCTAAGCCTCCATTAATTGTCAACAGCAATACCTCCATAAAGTGCGAATAATACGCGATGATCATCCAAGCGCCTAACACGAAAAAGCCGATGGGAATTCGGTGAATATGCAGCTGTCCTAATCCAGGCATTAACAATGACCATACTGCACTTAGCCATGGAGAACGCTTGTCCAAGTGGTTCAGTGCAATGGTGTTCATTTGGAAAGGATTGATCGGCGCCCCCTCCCTTGCTGCAAGCACATACTCCTTGTTAAGCTCTACCGTAGTCCGATAGCTGTCCCAAATCGCATATACGTAAACGGCAATGTACATGAGAAGCCAGCGTTTATTGAGAACTGCTTTGGACAATTCGAATTGTCCATTGAATGCATACACCATGGATTCATTGATTCTTGACAGCATATTAACCAATAGTTCCCACAAGATAAGAATGAAGCCTTTGATGTTTATACCCAGCTGCAAATGTCCGAAACCGGGGAATGCCGCAGACCACCAAGCGACGACCCATGGCTTGCGCAGATGAAGAAAATTAACGTTTAACGTACCTACCACAGCTAAATATCGCCTGTATTGAGAAGCTTTCCGATGTTTTTCCATCCCAGGACACCCCATATGACCATATAGTGAAATGCAACACAAACGATAACAGTATGCCCTGCTTTTAACTTTTTTTTGTATTTTATTGTAAACATGCAAAAAAGCATCCATGAGCTTGTTTGCTCGGATGGATGCTTTTTTACATGTTTTATAAGGGTTCAACTCACTTGATGCCAGCTTTCGCCAGCAATTCCTTCACCGCGACGCTCACCGAGATCAGTCCGACCACAGGCGGTACAAAAGCATTACTGGCAGGAGGCTGCTGTGCTTTGCGAATTTCCGGAGCGTTCTCCGGCACGATTTTTTGAGTAACGTCCACACGCGGCTTCATTGGCTCCTCCGTAGAGAAGACCACCTTCACGCCTTTCTTGATGCCTTCCTTACGCAGCTTGTGCCGGATGACACGGGCCAGCGGATCGACGGTTGTCTTCGAGATGTCAGCTACCTGAAAGCGGGTAGGGTCCATCTTGTTGGCAGCGCCCATACTGGAGATGAGCGGAATCTTGCGCTGAAGACATTGCTTGATCAAATGAATTTTATAGCTGATCGTATCCGAAGCGTCAATGACATAATCCAGCGGATACTCAAACAGCTTCTCATACGTTTCTTCCGTATAAAACATGCGCAGCGCTATGGCGTCGCATTCCGGATTAATCTGCAGAACGCGATCTCTCATCAAATCCGCTTTCGGCTGACCAACGGTCGACATCAACGCATGCACTTGACGATTAATGTTCGTAATATCGACGACATCCTTGTCGATCATCACGATCCGGCCAATGCCGGTACGGGCCAG
The DNA here is from genome assembly GCF_017833255.1 of Paenibacillus sp. PvR098. Classification (NCBI taxonomy): domain Bacteria; kingdom Bacillati; phylum Bacillota; class Bacilli; order Caryophanales; family Paenibacillaceae; genus Paenibacillus; species Paenibacillus sp. PvR098. Next base: position 4,685,408 of record NZ_JAFIBU010000001.1, on the reverse strand, counting down.
CGCCTCGGCGGCAATTGAACCGACGCCGCCGATGCCAAGCACCGCTACCGTGCTATTCTTCATCACCTCGAGCCCTTCTGGGCCAATGGCAAGCTCTGTTCGGGAAAATTGGTGCAGCATATGGGCAAGCTCACACTCCTTTTCCTAATCGTTTATTTAGACGACGGCTGCTTCAATGCCAGCCGGATCGACAACTGTTCCAACTGCTTATCATCTACCGTTCCCGGTGCATCGGTCAAGAGATCCGTGGCACTTGCGGTTTTCGGGAATGCGATCGTCTCACGCAGGTTGCTGCGTCCGGTAATCAGCATGACCAGGCGGTCGAAACCGAAGGCAATCCCCCCGTGTGGAGGCGTACCGTACTCGAAAGCTTCCAGCAGGAAGCCGAATTTCTCTTGTGCTTCTTCTTTGGAGAAGCCAAGAGCCCCGAACATTTTCTCCTGCACATCTCTTTGATAGATCCGCATGGAGCCTCCGCCCACTTCGTAGCCGTTCAGCACGAGGTCGTAAGCTTGAGCGCGAATTTGGCCCGGGTCTGTATCGAAGTAATGCAGGTCCTCTTCCTTCGGACGCGTGAACGGATGGTGCTCCGCCACATAACGCTTCTCTTCCTCGTCATAGCCAAGCAGCGGGAAATCAACCACCCAAGCGAATTTGAACTTGCTTTCGTCAATCAGGCCAAGCTGGCGGCCGATTTTGAGGCGAAGGTTGCCCAGTACATCCGCAACGACCTTCTTCGTGTCGGCGGAGAACAGCAGCAGGTCTCCTTCTTCAGCCTCTAAGCGTTCCTTCAAGGCTTCAAGCTCCTGCTCACTGAAGAACTTCACGATCGGTCCTTTCAGTTCGCCTTCCTTGTAAGTCATCCAAGCAAGGCCCTTGGCGCCGTAACGCGATGCGAATACGCCCAGATCGTCGATTTCCTTACGGCTCCATGCTGCGCATCCCTTAGCGTTCAGCGCCTTCACTTGGCCGCCCTTCTTGATGACGTTGGCAAATACCTGCACGCCCGATTCGGCAACAACGTCCGACACATCCTTCAGTTCGAGACCGAAACGGAGGTCAGGCTTATCCGAGCCGTATTTCCCCATCGCGTCCGCGTAGCTGATACGCTGGAACGGAGTAGGAATCTCCACACCGGCTGTTACTTGGAACAATTTCACAACCAGCTGTTCCATCAGTTCCAGCAGCTGATCCTGCGACAAGAATGATGTCTCAATGTCCACCTGAGTGAATTCCGGCTGGCGGTCGGCACGCAGATCTTCGTCGCGGAAGCAGCGGGCGATCTGATAATAACGCTCCAATCCCCCGACCATCAGCAGCTGCTTAAAGATTTGAGGCGACTGCGGAAGTGCGAAAAACTCGCCCGGATGAACCCGGCTCGGCACGAGATAGTCACGTGCGCCTTCTGGCGTGCTCTTCGTTAAAATAGGCGTTTCCACGTCTATAAAGCCGTTCTCGTCGAGGAAATCGCGGAATACCTTTGCGGCTTTAGAGCGAAGCATCAAGGTACGCTGCATTTCCGGACGGCGAAGATCGAGATAACGGTATTTGAGGCGCAGCGATTCATCGATTTCGATGCCGTCTTCGATGAAGAACGGTGGGTTTTTGGCTGCATTCATGATCTCGATTTCAGTGATTTGAACTTCGATCTCACCGGTCGGAATGTTCGGATTGATCGTCTCCGCATCCCGTTCAACAACTTTCCCGCGAACGGCCAATACATACTCGTTACGTGCGCGATCGGCTACGGCAAGAGCTTCCCCGGAAAAATCCGGATTGAAGACGGTTTGCACGATACCGCTGCGGTCACGCAGATCAATGAAGAGCACGCCGCCTAAATCGCGACGGCGCTGCACCCAACCGTTCAAAGTTACCGTTTCTCCTACGTTCGCCTTACTTAAGGCTCCGCATTGATGGGTTTTTAACATCATAGTCATGTTAATTCCTACCTCCAAGTGTGATAAAGAATAGACTTATTTATACATTCCGGATCCGGCTCTGCATCGTTTGCACAAGGCCGGAAAGCGGCAGTGTTTCTTGTTCTCCGGTAGCCATTGCCTTCACGGTGATTTCACCGCGGGCAAGCTCATCGTCTCCCAGAATAGCTACATAGACCGCGTTATACCGATCGGCCGATTTCATTTTTGCCTTGATCTTTCGACCAAGGTAATCCTTCTCTGCCGTCAGCCCTGCGAGGCGCAGGCTTTGCAGCAGCTTGACGCATTCCTTCTCCGCCGCCTCGCCGAGGCCAACTACATACACGTCAAGCGGTTTTGCCGACGGGATATCGACTCCTTGCGCCTGCAGCACGAGCAGGATGCGCTCCATCCCGAGACCGAGACCTACGCCGGGCTGATCGGTTCCGCCGATCTGGCCTACGAGGCCGTTGTAACGGCCGCCTCCACCGATCGTGTCGATAGAGCCGATACCCGCAGCTTTGTACTCAAACGCGGTATGCGTGTAGTAGTCCAGGCCTCTGACCAGGCGTGGATTAATGCGGAATGGAATGTCCATCGCCTGAAGATGATCCTGCACCGCCTGAAAATGCACGGAGCACTCCTCATCCAGATGCTCGAGAATCGTTGGCGCGCCTTCACAGTACTTCTGATCGATCTTGCAATCCAGAATCCTCATTGGGTTGCGGTCGTAACGAGACTGGCAGTCTTTACACAGTTGATCCTTCACCGGCGCGAAGAAACGCTGCACATGCTCTCGATATGCTTCCCGTACCGCCGGATTTCCGACAGAATTGACCTCCACCGTTACCTCTTTGAGCCCCAGTTCTTTATAGAACGTATAGCCGAGCGCAATAACCTCCGCGTCCAATCCGGGATCAACGGAACCGAACGCCTCGATACCAAATTGGTGGAACTGGCGGTAACGTCCGGCCTGCGGCTGTTCATAGCGGAACATTGGTCCGATATAATACAGCTTGCTGACATCCGGTTCGCCGTAAAGCTTATTCTCGACATAAGAGCGTACGACGCCCGCCGTGCCTTCGGGACGGAGTGAGATGCTCCGTTCGCCCTTATCCAGGAACGTATACATCTCTTTTTCGACGATATCCGTAGTTTCTCCGACCCCGCGCTTAAACAGCTCCGTGTGCTCAAATATCGGCGTACGGATTTCACGGTAATTGAAGCGCAGGCACAGATCCCTGGCCTTGGACTCGATATACTGCCATTTTTCAATCTCGCCAGGAAGCAAATCTTGCGTACCTTTCGGTTTTTGAATACTCATCTATTGGTCGCTCCTTTCTTCTTTGACAACGAGACACATCGATGAAAATTAAAAAACTCCCGCCCCTGAATCCAATTCAGGGACGAGAGATTCGCTAACGGCTTTGTCTCCCGCGGTACCACCCACGATTTGAACAATTCTTGCAGCGTATTACCTAATGGCATACCGACTACAAGATCATTCACACTTCAGATGCGGATAACGCCCGCCTGCGCAGAACGACTACTGACCGAATAAGATTCCTTCAGTGAATGTACATTCATCTGCTGCTCTTTATCCGGGGTTCCCCGCCTGTCCTCCGGGAAGTCTGTTCGTCCGATTCGCATAAGGAAACTTGCAGCCATGGCTTCCCTCTCTAAGTTATGCAAGTTCGAAGTACTTTGTCCCATCACTGGATCATTGAATTTGACTCAATTAACTATCCTATATTCTAATCTTGAATATTTCCAAAGTCAAGCAAAAACAAACCTTGGATCGAAGGATTTCGACAAGTTATTTCATATCCCTCACAACATTGTACACATCCTTGATCATTAAGTACGTGTCCCCGTTCGTGAGCTCCTGCTTATTCGCAATCCCATCTACCGTCTCCTGCTTCAAAAAGCCTCTGCTTTGTAGAGCTTCAACAGCATTCTCTCGTGCAGCCTCGACCTTGAGCATAAGAGCGATCATGTAAGCCGCCTGCTCCATGGAAACTGGCAGGTTCCTTGGAGCAGAGCCTTTCACGAGGCCAGCCGACGGGCTGCCGGACATCGTTTCCGGCTTAAATTTGCGCATCCCCTCCAGCATGTTGGCTACCCGCTGCTGATTGCTTTTAGCGTCAAGAGCAAAATTGTTATCGTATCCTCCTGTAGCAAGGCCGAGGGTAACCGCAACCTTTAGTCCCTCGTACTGCTTATGCTCCATGAACGGCTGCGGCTGGATGCTGTATGGCTGAAGCACCAAGCCCTGCTTATTCAACGTATCCTGAAGCAGCGCGATCACTTCTTTATTCGCGGACATTTGCCGGAACGTGAGCCCCGCTTCTTCGGCAATCTTCACAGCAGCACCTGCAGCTTCAGCAGTAGCCATTCCCACGGGTATGACACGAGCCGTACCGTGCGGAAGCGTATCAAAGCTTGCCGCGCGTCCGACCACCAGCAGACCGTCCACTTTCAGCGGAACGATGCTGCGGAACGGAACGGCATACTGCTGAGGAACGCTTACTACAGCTCCTGTATCCGCAGGAGACATACGTTGGATATCAACTGGATAGGAGCCGAAGCCAATCCGGTCCCATTGGTCACGGTTTTCCAGAACATCGATGATACTCAACCTGTATTCCCCTTGAATATGCCTTGATTCACGAACATACAGCTCCGGCGCTGTTGCATCCAGCTCTATGCCGGCAAACTCGGGATATTGCTTTTTCATATATTCAACGATATGGGGGAGCTCTTCCTTACCGAGATGAAACGCCTCTTCCTTCGATTTCGGATCCGTTCCGTCAATACCAAAAATTTGCAGCGCATTGATCAGCATCGTATCGTTATTTTGCCTTCCGATATTCAGGCCGCGCATCGCTACCCGCTCCTTGTTCATCGGCGGGTAATCTTTCATATCCTTGTAACCCCAAGCACTCATCTCATTGATGCCCGTACCTGCATCATTGTCGTTCTCCAGCCGCTCTTTCATCTTCTGCCAAACGTCTGGCGTGATGTTCTTCAAACGGAACACCAGCGTAACGGCCATGCGTGACTTTTTGTCGCCCAAATCCTCGCGGCCTGTTGTATAAGGAACTCCCGCTGCAGCGGCAATATCCGCATCTTGGGTTGCATCGATTACCGCTTTGCTTTGAACCGTTTTGACCGTTCCGTCAGCCAAAGTAAGCTTCATTCCTGTGATTACAGAAGCGGATCCCGACTCGCTAAGCACCGGTTCCATCGATTTCACTTTGAGCAGTACATCCACGTTCTTCTCAGCGGCCACGAGCTCGTTAAAAGCGTTGGCTGCCGTAATCACATCGAAGGAATCGCCTTCGGTTTTGGCATACCATTCCGTGAAAATGCCTTTATTTAAAATCTCACGCTTATGAAGCACCCCTTTATCGGGCTCGTAGTTCATATCTAGACTATTCAGCCAACCAAGCGACATCAAACCGCCGAGAATTTCACGGTTGTGCTCATCAACAAGCAGCGTCTTTAGTCCGTTGCGAGCCGCAGAAACGGCTGCTGCAACACCCTCCGGATCGGTGCCAGCCACAATTAGGTCATAACTGTCTTTAGGGGTCTCTACTGTTTTTACTTCGGCAAGCTTCTGAGTTGCGCCTGCTTGGCCTCCATGGGCCTGCGTGCTTCCCGATTTCCACCAGTACAAAGCGCTGGCTCCCGCCGCAATCAACACCAACAACGCGATTAACAGAACATATCCCTTGGCACTCCCGCCATAGGAACTCCTTGCTTTTGCTGCCATACAACACCTCTGATTCATGTGATAAAAGAAATATAAGTACAAGCCAAGCCAAGCACCTATTGCCTCAGAAGGCAATAATAGGGGGTAGACAAGCGTTTATACGTAATATGTTGGCAATAGGTTTCAGAAAAACTTTACCGGTACATGTAATAAGGCTTATACTTGTTGCTTTCCATCCACTCCGAAGCAGGCTGGATCATTTCTGTGTCAGTGGATATAACTACAAAACAAAAGCTCCTTCCGGAGCCCGTTTAAGCTTACTTTGGTACTTGTAAAACTCGCCTCTCCTGTTCTTGCAGATCAGCGGGTAGGTTTGCGGGGCGTCCGCTTAAGCTGCTCGCTTGCAGAGGAAAAGGCTGCGCTCATCTCACAATCATCGAGCCCGGAAGGCAGCAGAGCCGCCCCTTCTTCTGCACGTCCGGAGCCGGAACCCAGTTGGAGCTCCGGTAATAGCATCAGTTGTTCTTTGGGTGATCGGTACATGGTATGGGATCGGCTCCTCACAGGTCATAGTGCATAAACATACGCTAGTTCCTATTTTCCCCAAAACCACTTGCCCTTATCCCTTTCCCTAGCCAAGTATCATGCTCCATAACAAAAGGTTAAGCCTGCTTACTTTCCACAATCAGGGTTACCGGTCCGTCATTCACGAGCGACACATCCATCATCGCTCCGAATCGTCCCGTCTCTACATGAAGCCCTTGCTCACGAAGCATGGCGTTAAACCGGTCGTATAGCGGCTCGGCATGCTCCGGGCGTGCTGCTCCCATAAAATTCGGACGACGCCCTTTGCGGCAGTCCCCGTAAAGCGTGAATTGCGAAATCGAAAGCACCTGCCCGCCCGTTTCCAGCACGGACAGATTCATCTTCCCGCCTTCATCCTCAAAAATCCGCAGTCCCGCTACTTTCTCAGCCACATAAGCGGCATCCTGCTCGGTATCTCCGTCAGCGATGCCGACAAGCAGCACCAACCCGCGGGAAATGGCGCCTACCGTTTCGCCATTCACTGTCACCGCAGCATTCTTGCTGCGCTGCAATACTACTCTCATCTATTAGTAATCCCCGTTTCATATCATTATAACGCTTTGGTCAAACCTGCATGATGCGCTGTACCGAATACACATCCTTGATTCGCTTAATTTTCTCAACAACCGAATGAAGGTGATCAATGTTCTTGATCAGGATCGTCATGTGAATCATCACCATCTTGTTCTTATCCGAGCGACCGGATACGGCGGATATAGTCGTTTTGCTCTCAGACACTACCTGCAGCACCTCGTTTAACAAACCGCGTCGGTCATGACCGGTGATTTCAATTTCCACATTGTAGTTGGCTTCGATATCATCTACCCACTCGACCTCAATCACGCGATTTCCTTCATCGCTGAGCTCAGCCGAAGGAATATTCGTACAGTCATCTCTATGAACGGATACGCCCCGACCGCGTGTAATATAACCGATAATGTGATCGCCGGGAACCGGATTACAGCACCGGGCAAAACGGACTAGCAGGTTATCTACGCCCTTAACCCGAACTCCGTTCGTCGGACGTCCTCTGCGCTCCTTCTCCGTTGGAACTTTCATCTCCTTGACTTCGGAAGTGAGCAGCGCTTGCTGCTGTGCTTCCTGTGCCTCTTTACGAATCTTCTCCGTTAAACGGGTCACGATTTGCGCGGCAGTGATCCCTCCGAAGCCTACGGCCGACAGCATGTCCTCCACTTCATGGAAATTGAATTTACGGGCGACCTCCATCATCTCGTCTTCCTTCATAAACGAAGGAGGCTCCAAACCGAGCCGCTTCAGCTCGCGTTCTATCAGCTCCCGGCCCTTCAAGACGTTTTCCTCCCGCCGTTCCTTCTTAAACCATTGGCGGATTTTTGTACGCGCATGTGACGATTTGGCCAGCTTCACCCAATCCTGACTCGGACCGTACGAATGCTTGGATGTGAGAATTTCCACGATATCGCCTGTCTTCAACCTATGATCCAGCGGCACGATCCGGCCGTTCACCTTCGCCCCGATCGTCCGGTTGCCAACCTCCGTATGGATGCGGTATGCGAAGTCCAGCGGTACGGAACCTGCCGGCAGTTCAATGACTTCACCCTTCGGCGTAAAGACGAACACCAGGTCGGCGAAAAAGTCCATTTTGAGTGATTCCACGAACTCCTGAGCATCCTGCGCTTCATTCTGCAACTCAATAATCTCGCGGATAAAATGCATTTTATCCTCGTAACTGCCGGACGGTAACGTCATACCATCCTTATAAGCCCAGTGGGCCGCAACCCCGTACTCGGAGGTACGATGCATTTCGAACGTACGGATCTGCACCTCAAGCGGCTCGCCCTTGGGACCGATGACCGTGGTATGAAGCGATTGGTACATGTTCGGCTTCGGCATCGCGATGTAGTCCTTAAACCGGCCCGGCATTGGCTTCCAAAGCGTGTGAATGATACCTAGCGTCGCATAGCAGTCCTTGATGTTATCCACGATAATACGCAGCGCAAGCAGATCGTAGATCTCGCTGAACTGCTTGCTTCTCACGGTCATTTTTTTGTAAATGCTGTATATGTGCTTCGGCCTGCCGGAAATATCGCCCTCAATGCCCATCTCATGCAGCTTATCTTTTACCGAAAAAATGACGTCGTTAATGTATTGCTCCCGTTCGGCTCTTTTCTTCTGCATCAGATTGACAATCCGATAGTACTGCTGCGGATTCAAGTAGCGCAGGGCGATGTCCTCCATCTCCCATTTGATCGCCGAAATTCCGAGCCGGTGCGCGATCGGGCAAAAAATTTCCAGCGTTTCGTCGGCGATACGCCGCTGGGCTTCCTCCGACTGGTGCTTCAGCGTACGCATGTTGTGAAGCCTGTCCGCCAGCTTGATCAAGATCACGCGAATATCCTGAGCCATGGCCACGAACATTTTGCGGTAGTTTTCATTCTGATGCTCTTCTTTGCTCTTAAACTTGATTTTCTCCAGCTTGGTCAGACCGTCAACAATCATTGCACAGGTCGCACCGAACTTTTCGTGCACAACCTCCAAGGAGACAGTCGTATCCTCTACCACGTCATGAAGCAGCGCGGCAATCACCGAAGTCGTATCCATCTGCATATTGACCAAAATGTCAGCCACTGCGAGCGGATGCAAAATATAGGGTTCCCCGGACTTGCGCATCTGCCCAATGTGGGCTTGGTCGGCAAATTCATAGGCTTCCTGAATTCGGTTCAAATCATTCTCTTTTAAATATGTGGATGCCTTCTCAAGAAGCTGCTCGATCCCCATCCGTCCATCCATTCCCTTAAATTGATTTTAATCCATTATGCCCTTGGAATAGGCTCTCCGTCAAGAAAATGCGGGATAAACCGACATTTTACGCAACAGGAGAAGGCGGCTAGGTGTCCGGAGACGGATTGTAAGCCGTTTCAAGAAGCGGACCATCCACCAGTTCATAACCGGATTTCTTCGCTTTAAGAACGCAAAAAAGCAGCTCACAGTCATCACACGGTTCACTGTCGGCCATTAGCTCACAGTCATCACACGGTTCACTGTCGGCCATTCTAGTTATATCTTTTATATAACTTCTCACCGTTTGATAAATGACGTCAACCGCGTCCTCTCTGACAGAGTGCCTATGATGTGCTGATATCCCGAGAACACCCTAAGCTCAGCCCGTTGGATACGTTACGGACCGAAAGAAAAAATAATGTGCGTCGCTCATAAACCACATAAGCAAAGGGCTCTCCTTAAGTCATAGAGACTTAAGAGAGAGCCCTTTGCTATATGTCTAAGACCGTGGAATCGGCTGCTTACGTTTAAAGGAGCTCCGCAGCCTCTCCATTTTAGCCTAGTATTGGACCAGTGAAAATACTTCAAGGCCTTCCAGCTTCTCTCTTCCGTTCAACTCCAGCAGTTCAATCAGGAAGGCTGCGCCAATGACTTCGCCGCCAAGCTGCTTCACCAGGTTAATGGAAGTGGCAATCGTGCCGCCGGTAGCCAGAAGATCGTCTGCGATCAGCACTCTTTGTCCTGGCGCAATGGCATCATTATGCATGGCCAATTTGTCTTTGCCGTATTCGAGAGCATAATCCGCTTCGATCGTTTCACCCGGCAGTTTTCCGCTTTTGCGAATCGGGATAAAGCCAACGCCGAGTGCCACTGCCAGTGGAGCTCCGATCACAAACCCCCGTGCTTCCGGACCGGCAATACAATCGATCTGCGTGCCTTCCAGGCGTCTGGCCATTTCGGCAATCACTTCTCTATATACTTTTCCGTCCTTCAGCAAAGTCGTAATATCTTTAAAGCTGATTCCCGGCTGGGGAAAATTCTCAATTACTCGAATATGTTCTTTGAAATTCATACGATTCCCTCCAACATGGTTTGGGTTTGCTTGTGCCGGGCAAAGAGCATTGACAGCATTTCCTTCGCCGACGAATATAGCAGCTCTTGCTCCACATCCGGCCGCTTCATGCGGCTTTGGTAAAGCAAAGAGACGGTCAAATCCTTCTTCTGTGATGATGAGATAAGCCCATAGCCGTCACCTCGAGGCTCCATCAAATCGAGCTCTGTAAATACATCTAATATAAACCGGGTCAGTGGCAGAGGCACACCCGTACGCTTCGCAATCCATTGGACTGAGCCCGTGTTGCCGGGATTTTGCTGCACGGCCATGACGGCGCCGTATACCGATTTGAACATGTCTCGGGTGGGAAGGACGCCGGATTGCTTATCCTCTTCCGTCCCCCCAAAAGCGGCGTAATATCTTTGTACCGAGATGGCCTCCGCAGTAAGCGCATCAAGCTGCTCCATTCGTTCCGGCAGCGAATAGAGCAGCACATCAGAAGCTTCGGATAATGCGTGCTTACGGGCCATTTCGTTGCCGGGATGGAACTGGCCGTGTATATCTGCGCACCAGAGGGCAAAGCCGGCACCGGATTGCTTCAACCCGGGGGGAGGCTCAGTCCCGAACACCACCACCGCCGGCGGCAGACAGCCTTGTCCTAGAGGGTGACGTTCAAGCCGCCCACATAACTCCATCACCTTTTGAGCCGGCTTCGGCGTACCCCGCCAATCGAACAGTTGGACGCGAGGGACGCCTAAATCTTGAATCATAATCTGGGGGCGGCGTACCCCGTTCCATTCGTTGACAGAAAGCTCGCCAAGGACGTCGATTGATGCGGAAGGCGAAATCCATTCCGCCAGCAGCCCTTTGCCGAAACCGACAGCATCCAAAGCAGCCGCCGTCTCGCTCCTTGCGCATTGCAGCGACAGCTTCAAATGCTGTTGTTCCTTCCCGATCATGCGCATGTCTTTGAGCGCAAGTTCCTTGAATACGAACCGGGGCGACGGATTACCCATACCGAAAGGACCAAGCAGTTCCAACTGGCGGATGCTATCAAGATTCACTTCGCTAAAATCACACATCATGTCCGCTTGCAGTACGGGAATAAAATCATCTGGCGTGAGCCACTCTGCCGCCAAAGTTGACATTCGCCGCGCAAGCTCAGGCAAGTTCTCACGCGACAGCGTCATCCCTGCAGCCATCTGATGACCTCCGTAATGATCCATCAGATCTTGGCAATGGGTAAGCGCCCGGTACATATCGAACCCGGCGATGGAACGAGCCGAGCCTTTGGCCATACCGGTCTCTTTGTCAATCCCAAGAATAATCGTCGGAAGATAAAATCGGTCTACGATTTTTGAAGCGACGATTCCAATCACGCCCACATTCCAATCTTCATAAGCCAGTACAATGGCCTTGGGCAGCTCCCCGTCCTCATCCCGCTGCTCCTCCACCATGGCAATAGCCTGTTTTGCTATCTCATCCACAATGCGCTGACGTTCTTTGTTTAACTGGTCCAACTCATACGCTAGTGCTTCTGCTTCCTGCTCACTTGTCGTCGTGAGGAGCTTTACGGACGTATCTGCGCTAAGCAGACGGCCGCTTGCATTGATTCGCGGCGCAAGGACAAATCCGATATGCGTGGAATTCACGTCCTTCAGTGACGTTCCAGCCACGTCGAGAAGCGCTTTAATACCGTAATTCGACGTCTGCCGCATTCGCTCCAGTCCCTGCTTGACGATGATGCGGTTCTCGTCTGTCAGCGGCATCAAATCGGCCACCGTACCGATGGCCGCAAACTCCAGCAGTTCTTCCGGCCATCGCCCCAGGAGCGCTTGAGCCAGTTTCAGAGCCACTCCTACCCCGGCAAGATGCTTATATGGATAATGACATCCAGGCTTCTTGGGATTAATTAATGCATACGCCTGCGGAAGCACCTCGGGCGGTTCATGATGGTCGGTCACAACTACATCAATTCCAATTGAACTGGCATATGCGATTTGCTCCACAGCGCTAATCCCGGTATCCACAGTCACAATCAACCGTACTCCCTGCTCCTTGGCCGCGTCCAATGCAGCACAGTTCAAACCATACCCTTCATGGACTCGATGGGGTATGTAATAGTCAAAGCTGCAGTCCAATTGACGCAGCAAGTGAACCATTAGTGTCGTACTGCTTACGCCGTCTGCATCGTAATCACCGTACACACGGATCTTCTCGCCTGAATCGATTGCCTGGCGAATACGTTCCACGGCTTTAGCCATACCATTTAAAAGGAACGGATCATGCGTCTGATCCGTTCCTCCGTGTAAAAATTGGTTGGCATGCCCGATGTCTGTCAGTCCGCGGACCGCCAACAGGCGGGCTAACAGCGGCGAAACGTTCAACGCTTCTGAGAGCGCATCTGCAGCCTCAAGATCTGCGCTGCCGATACTCCATCTGGCTTTTGTCTGTAGCATGCCTTCCCTCCTGTCAATTAGTGAAGCAATGTAGGCAAATCGTCGGCCTGCAAATCATGGTTTTTGTATGGGTACCCTGGATCGTATGGGCTCACGTGAACGGTGACGTCAGATATGTGAATAAACCGCTTCATCAACGTAAACTTGACGATTTTAGCGATATCATGTCCCTCTTGAATGGTGATTCGGGGATTCACGCTGATTTTGATGTCTACGATGACGTAATGTCCGTGCTCCCTTGCCTTTAAGTCATCCACGGAGATGACGCCCTTAACGCGCTGTACCGTATCGAGCAGCTCGGCAGCATCCTCTTGATGAAGAACGTGATTCGGTGAGCCATGAAGCGATGCCAGCAGCACTTCATATCCCGCTCGAAGCACAAACCCCACAATTACCAACCCGGCGATCGGATCAAGATAATACAGGGTAGTATTTCCCAGGTAATAGCCAAGCAGCGCACCTCCAACACCGACAAACGCTGCAATCGAGGAATACAGGTCAGTTCGGTGCTTCCTTGCGCCGGAGTTTGGGGATGGGTCGGAAAGCTTATTGTCCGCCCTGTGCTTATACTGAAACAGCGCTTCCTTAACCGCGATAGAAAGAACGATAACGATGAGTGCATACGTCTCCGGCGCCTTATCGACACCGTTGTATATCGATTTTACAGATGAAATACCTACCTCCACACCCACAAAGAGCAGCAGCACGAAAGCAATGATGGATGCTAGAGAATGCGCTTTACCCTGCTCATAAGAATGCTCTTCACCCGGAGGCCGTTTGGCGGCTGATCGTAAGCCCGCGATGGAACTGATCACTTCCGATGCGGAATGAATCGCGTCCGCAATCAACGCTTTACTTTGTGACAAATACCCGGCTACGCCTTTCAAAACCGCCAAAGCGAGGTTGCCTGCTATTCCGATCCACACGTGGGCGGCCGCTTGCTTGATTCGTTCCTCCGTCATGGGCCACTCCTCCATGAATTGATAGAAAGGCCGCCGAAACATGCCGTTTCGCGCGGCCGCGCTTGCCAAGCCGCTTAAGCTGCGGCTTTCTTTTTAGAATTCAATGACTTGTGTTTCAGTACGAGCCAGATCGGGCTTGCAATAATAACGGATGAATACATGCCGCTAACCAACCCGATAATCATAGCAAGTGAAAAGAGTTTAATCGCTTCACTTCCCATAACAAAGAGCAGCACCGCTGCAATCAATACGGTCAGTACCGTGTTGATGGAGCGAGTCATCGTTTGCCAGATACTACGGTTAACAATCTGAGACAAATCCTCAAATGTCTTCACCTTGGCAAAACGCATGTTTTCACGAATTCTATCAAAAATAACGATGGTATCGTTGATCGAGTAACCGATGATGGTCAGTACCGCCGCAACAAACGGTAAATTGACCTCCAGCCGGAAGATAGAGAATATAGCTATGACCATAAAAGCATCATGAAGCAGAGCGGCGATCGCTCCAATAGCAAAACGCCATTCAAAACGAATACTTACGTATATGACAATACCAAGGCTTGCAAGCAATACCGCTAAGACGGCTTTCATGGCCAGTTCTTTGGCCAAATCCGTATCTACCGTGTTTTCTTCTTTGGAAATATTGTCTCCGAACGCCGTTTTGAAGCTAGCTTCGATCTGCCCGACTTCCTGGGAAGTGAGCACCTTGTCGAAGCGAAGTGTAACCCGATCCTCTGCTGCCCCCCCGATAATCGGAGGCGTTGCGGTATCCAAACCGGCGCTTTTGACAAGTTCGGCAGCTTGTGATTGCTGAATGGCTTTGCCTCCCGTTGAAATATCAAGCGTTGTGCCTGCTTTGAAATCGACCCCGAGGTTCAAGCCGAATATCAGCATGGTAATAATGCCGATGACCGTGATAGCTATGGAAAATCCAAAAAATTTCCTACGGTGCTTCATTAAATCATAATTGGCGTTATAGAGCATTGATTTCGGACTCCTTTACCCCAAAATAAGCCGGTTTTTTTACAATGTTGCTGCGAACAAGCAGCGTAAGCAGCCATCTGGAGAAGAAGACGTTCGTCAATATGCTTACCAGAATCGTAAAAATCAGCGTCAAAGCAAAACCTTGGATAGCACCCGTCCCGAGGAAATAAAGCACGGCTCCGGCTAGGATCGTCGTGACATTTGCATCAAGAATCGTACGGAACGAGTGACGGGAGCCCGATTTCAGCGAAGACAAGACGCTCTTGCCGCTGCGCAATTCTTCTCTAATCCGCTCATAAGTAATGATGTTAGCGTCCACCGCCATCCCTACCCCCAGAACAAAGGCCGCGATCCCCGGCAGCGTCAGCGTAGCATTCATCAAGTAAGTTACAACCAGCATTAACCATATGAAAGTCACAATCGTGATTGATGCAACAATCCCTGGCACACGGTAATACACTATCATGAATAAGACAATCAGTATGGACGCGATGATACTCGCCTTAACGGTTTGCTCCAGCGAAAGCTGGCCAAGCGATGCGCCTACAGATTGCGTATACTTCTCTGTTAGCTTCAAAGGAAGCGCACCAAGATTGATCGTATCGGCAATTTTCTTCGCTTCGTCATACGTATAGTTTCCACTGATTGTAGCCGTACCGCCCGTCAATACCTGTTGTACGATCGGAGCGGACAGTTCTACCTCGTCCAAATAAATCGCAAGCGGCTGCCCGACCAGCTTCTGCGTTACCTGGCGAAACTTTTCGGGATCCTTCACTTTAATATTAACGAGTGGTCTGTTCGTTTCGTCGAAGCCGAGTTGGGCAGCACCCACCTCAAAGTCGCTTCCGACCATTTCCTTGGTACCGTCCGGACCACGGAACGACAGCTCGGCAGGTTTCTTTAATATTTCCCGAACCTCTGTTTCATTCTCGATACCGGCCAATCGAACCCGGATCCGGTCTCTGCCTTCTGTCGTTACTTCAGGCTCGCTTACTTTCTGAGCGTTAGCCCGATCTTCGATGCTCCGGGCAGTTTCCAGCAGCGACTCCTTGGTCACCTGCTGTCCCGGTTCAATTGGTTCTGCAATATACAGAATTTCAAATCCGCCTTTTAAGTCAAGACCCAGCTTTATATTGCTTACAAGGTGAGGACTCGTCCAGAGGACGACTGCGAAAACGATCGCTATGCTCGCGAAAAATGCCACGATTCTTTTGATGTCCATAACTATCTCCTTCCAAACTCAATATTCCTATTATACCTACCTGCCAAAATCGAGTCAATTTGATAGCTGTTGGGATTGCGTGGCAGGACAGCCAAAAAAAATAAGCCCATTCATCGGAAATGGGCGTTGTCCTTATAAATGCTCATCGTCATCCAATTCATAAATTGCGTCACTTTGAGTGACAGTATGTCGTTTACGATCCGGTGCAGCGGGGGGATACCGATCTTTTTGTATTTATCGCTTACACATTCCCAGATTTCCTGGCCTGTCACATGCTCATAACCAATCATGCGGAATTCCTCTGCTTTACTGTGGCATAGATTCTCAATGATTCCGTTCAATTCCTCTTCATCCATGGTTCCTTCTTCTTCGGCATCGAAGTTATCCGCTGACGGCACCGCCGATTCTTCTTCCGCTGGTTGGGCGGACGGCTCCTCTGCTTCGTGCTCCAATATTTCTTGCTCGCCGTCAGCCGTCACGGCCGCCTCATCCAAATAATACAGCTCCATATAAGGCAATGTGCTCTCAGCCTTCCCTTCAGAGTCCGTATTCGCGGTTCCCTCCGACTCCCGTTCTTCCTGCCCCGTATCCATGCCGCTTAGACCCGGCTTCCATTCGTCCTTCTCCATCCAGCATCCCTCCCGAAAACGAAGCCTCGTCTTATTACCTATTCGCTGCCTTCGTTCGTTTTCCTGCTGCCGTCCGTTTTGAACGTTCATACAAAAATTATTGCATGCTTGAGGACAGGTTATGCATATCCATTTAATAACGCCAGGGTCCAAGCCCATGGGAAAGAAAGAAGGTCATTCCCTTGACAAAACAATCGTTTATCAAAGGTACACTTATACTTCTTGCCGCGGGAATCGTCAACCGCATCCTAGGATTTATTCCGCGGATTACGCTCCCGAGGGTTATCGGTCCCGAAGGCATCGGTCTCTACCAAATGGGCTGGCCGTTTCTCGTGGTCATTCTCACCATCGTTACAGGGGGGATCCCGATTGCGGTGGCCAAGCTGGTCGCGGCCGCTGAAGCCGAAGGTAATGAAGCGCGCGCCAAAAGCATATTTCGACTAGCCCTTGCCGTGGCTCTGCTGCTTGGCATCCTGCTCACGGCCGGCACATTCTATGGCGCGCGCTGGATTACTGATCACCTTTTTACTGACCCACGAGTATACTACACGTTCCTGTGCATGACGCCGATCATTCTCCTTGTTGCGGTGTCATCTGTCTTTCGCGGTTATTTCCAAGGTCGCCAAAATATGATTCCGACGGCTCTCTCCCAAGTCATGGAAACCGTTGTTCGGATCATCACCGTACTGGCCTTCGCTTATTGGATGCTCCCACACGGTATCGAATATGCCGCTGCCGGTGCCATGGTGGGAGTTGTGGCAGGAGAAGTCTGTGCTCTGCTTGTACTGATGTACTATTACCGTCAGAACCGCAAACGGCATCAGCGTACCCCCCGTGTGAACATCGGCTCCAACCGTAGACTTTCCCGAATTGGTAATTTAAAGCAGATATTAAAGCTGGCAGTCCCCGTGACCGGAAGCAAGCTGGCAGGCTCGGGATCGTATTTTCTCGAATCCGTTCTAATTGTCCAAAGCCTTGCCGTCGCTGGTATCGCCACTGGGCTTGCTACTGCTCAATACGGAGCACTGCAAGGAATGGTTATTCCCGTGCTCATGCTGCCAAGCGCTCTTACTTTCTCTCTAGCCGTATCGTTAGTACCGTCGTTATCTGAAGCCGCCGCTAGGAATGATATGCTGACCATCCACATGCGGCTTCACCAATCGCTGAAGCTCGCTATGGTTACCGGTGCCCCTTTTGCGGTGCTGATGTATGTTCTTGCCGAACCGATATGTTTATATATGTACGGTCAGCCGGGAGTCGGGTCTATGCTTCGGATGATGGCTCCGGCTGCTCTGTTTATTTACTTCCAAGCGCCTCTCCAGGCCGCCCTGCAGGCGCTCGAAAGACCCGGCAGCGCACTGATAAATACGCTCATCGGGTCCACGGTCAAGCTGTCGCTGATCTACTTGCTGGCAAGCCGACCGGAATACGGCATCTTGGGCGCTGTCATCGCCATCACGGTCAATATTATGCTGGTCACCATTCTGCATTGGCACAGTATCGTCCGTCTGCTGAACTTCCGGATGGAGCTCTCCGATTTCATAAAGGTAGGCCTTTGTATGACAGGCACAGGCTTCGCGAGCCATGCTGTCATGCGTGCCGATTGGATCGCAGGCGGCTTTGCCCGCTTTGCCGCCGCATGCGTGGTCGGAATGGTATTATACTTGATTTTGGCCATCCTGTTGAAGCTGATCGATCGTAACGACTTGTTCCGAGTGATCTGGCTCGGCAAAAGGATCGTTAAATGAGTTTCTGGCTGCCGCTTATCTTTTTTTATCGATAAACCATTTACCGCGATGATCAATGGAGCAAAAAAACACTTCCTTAAAATCTTTAACTCCTTGAGACTGCAGTTCGTTTTTTAGCCAAAACCTTGTTTTTCCCAACTTCTCCAAACTTTCGTCCTGCACTTTCCCGTCCATGATCAGCGGCAGCGGCAGGCCTTCATAACGAAACGACGCCTGTCCTTCTAAATGACGTTCTGTTTTATGCTTCTTCTCCAAAATCGTCAGCTTGCCCGAAGGCTCCAAAACAGCAAATTCTACGTCGGCCACATTCAAAACCTTATTTTCTCGAAGCTGCAGGAGGAGATCGTCGAGATTGTAGCGCTGCTTGCGCATCTCTTCCCGATTCAGCTTGCCTCCGTCTATAATCGCTGACGGTTTGCCTTCAAACAACCGCCGCAGCCTCTCATTTTTCAGCGAAATGTACGCAATGAGCAATTGGACCGCTACGAGCGTCACCATGGGCAGAATGCCTTCCACCATCGGCTTGTTCAAATCCTCGAGTACGAACACGGCAATCTCCGCGATCATAATGGATATGACGAGGTCGAAAACAGACAGCTTGCCGATTTCCCTTTTCCCCATAATGCGCAGCGTCAAGAACACGATCAGATAGACCATAACGGTTCGAAATAAAAGGGTCCATATTTCCATTGGCTTTTCCTCCCGGGAACTCTTCAAGGAATATTTTGACCTTGGGCGTCTCTTGTCATGCGGGTGAATTGTTGGTAAACGTCTCAGGAACCTGTACTATTTCTTGGTACATGCCCATACAATGAAAAATAAGGAGCAAGCTCGCTCCGGAGACGCCAGAGTTTAGGGGTAATGAGCGAGCCCTTGCAGCCCTGATCAATTTCCTCAGGGGATCATGGATCGGATTAGGAGGAATGAGGTATTCATGAAAAATTCACCCTTGTTTTCCGGTTTAACGTACGCTGGCGGATTTATGCTTATCGGCACGCTGATCGCCTCGCTCATCTTGCTCGCAACCGACATTCCGGAAGACTCTTGGGCGGGAACCACACTGTTCATTCACGGATTAGCTATGCTTGTCGGCGGTATTGTATCCGGCAAACGAAGCGGCAGCAAGGGTTGGTATCAAGGGATACTGCTCGGCTCCATCTATACCGCTGTCGTTTGGATCATCGGTTTTTTGGCTTATGACTCAGGGCTTACGAAAGACATGTTGATATTGGCAGGTTTGGCTTTAACGGCAGGCGCCATAGGCGGCATCATCGGGGTTAATTTGAAGAAATAGTCATGGGGTAAAACAAATAAAAGCCCGTCTGTCGCATGAATGCGATAGAACGGGCTTTTATTTACGGCCGCACATGCGGCCGCTATGATACTACTTTTCATCCGTTGACGACGAGCTTTGTACGGTGTTTACCGCAGAACGTTCGAACGTCAGCTTGGTCACGTCATTGACGCGCAGGATGACCGTTTCGTCGGTCAGCTCGAGGATCGTACCGTGCAAACCGCCGATGGTTAACACCTTGTCCCCTTTTTTCAAATTGCCCAGCATCATGTTGCGAGTCTTCTGACGTTTTTGCTGAGGACGGATAAGTAAAAAGTACAGGACGACAAACATCAAAACAAGCGGACCATAAGTAACCAAGTACCCTTCGATACCTGGGGCCGCTGCATCACTTGCCGCTAACCACATTTGCTTTCCCCCTTTCTTGAAATACATCTATGTAATATTGGTTAAAACCCTTTGCTGTTCTCGTCGATACCGTATTGGGCAAAAAACTCGTTGCGAAAATCGAGCAGCCGGTCCTCGCGAATCGCCTGACGTACTCCGCGCATCAGCTCCAGCAAGAAGTGCAGGTTGTGATACGTGGTAAGCCGGATACCGAACGTTTCATCGGCCTTTATCAAGTGACGAATATAGGCGCGCGAATAGTTACGACAGGTGTAGCAGGAGCATTCTGGATCAAGCGGGCCGAAATCCTCCGTGAATTTTGCATTACGGATGACAAGTCTTCCTGAGCTGGTCATAACTGTGCCGTTGCGGGCAATACGCGTCGGCAGGACACAGTCGAACATATCGATGCCGCGAATGGAACCTTCTACCAGCGCATCCGGGGAACCGACCCCCATCAAATAACGAGGTTTGTTAGCTGGCAGTAACGGAACGGTATAATCAAGCACCTCAAACATAAGATGCTTAGGTTCACCGACACTAAGCCCCCCAATAGCATACCCCGGGAAATCCATGGAAGTCAACTCAATAGCGCTTTGTTTGCGCAAATCTTCGTACATGCCGCCCTGAACGATAGCGAATAGTCCTTGCTCCCCGGGCCGGCTGTGTGCCTTCAGACATCGTTCCGCCCACCTTGTCGTCCGTTCCAGAGAATTTTTGGCATAGCTGTGCTCTGCCGGATACGGCGGGCATTCATCGAAAGCCATAATGATGTCGGCGCCAAGCGCATTCTGGATTTCAATCGATTTTTCAGGAGAAATAAATAGCTTGTCCCCGTTCAGATGTGAGCGGAACTGTACGCCTTCTTCACTGATTTTACGCATTTCACTGAGGCTGAATACTTGAAATCCGCCGCTGTCCGTGAGGATTGGTCTGTCCCAGTTCATGAACCGGTGAAGCCCTCCCGCCGCTTTGACGATCTCGTGTCCTGGACGTAGGAACAAGTGGTACGTATTGCTGAGAACAATATGTGCGTCCATCTGCTTCAGCTCTTCCGGGCTCATCGTTTTGACAGTAGCCTGGGTGCCTACCGGCATGAACGCGGGTGTCTCCACGATACCATGCGGAGTATGAACCCGGCCGAGTCTAGCCCCCGATTGCTTGCACGTTTTGATGTGTTCATAGGTGATGGCCATTAATATCACTTCTTTCCGGGCATTGCCGTGATCTAGTATATAAACATGGCGTCGCCGAAGCTGAAAAAGCGGTATTCCCGCTCCACGGCTTCTTTATAAGCGGCCAGAACATGCTCTCTTCCTGCAAGTGCACTGATCAGCATCATCAAAGTGGACTTGGGCAAATGAAAATTGGTAAGCAGTGCATCAACGAGACGATACGAGTACCCTGGGTATATAAAAATACCCGTCCATCCGCTTCCCTGCACTAACGTACCGTCTTCTCGCGCGGCTGACTCCAGAGTTCTGGCTGAAGTCGTACCTACCGCGACGATTCGTCCACCCTGCCGTTTCGCTGCATTCACAATTTCAGCCGTCCGCTCGGAAACCTCGTAATACTCCTCGTGCATTTCATGTTCTTCTACGGTTTCCGCTGAAACTGGGCGAAATGTCCCAAGCCCGACATGCAGCGTGACATAGGCTAATTGTATACCTTTTTGTTCCAGCCTATGCAAATAGTCCTCCGTAAAATGAAGCCCCGCCGTCGGTGCTGCTGCAGATCCCCTGTGCTTGGCGTATACCGTCTGATACCGCTCCTTCTCGGGAAGCTGCTCTTTAATGTATGGAGGCAGGGGCATTTGGCCGAGCCGCTCCAATATCTCATGAAAGATACCGCTGTAACTAAAATGAAGCACTCGGCTGCCCATATCGCCTTCGGATTCCACTGTGGCCGTCAGCAGCGGTGCATCGCCCATCTCTCCGGATTCGCTGCCGAAGTGAAGACGCGCTCCGGCTTTTAGTCGTTTGGCAGGACGGACAAGCGCTTCCCAGCGATCCCCTTCCAACGGCTTCAGCAGCAGCACCTCCGCTTTGGCACCCGTATCCGCCTTCACGCCAAAAAGCCGGGCTGGAATGACTCTTGTGTCGTTGAGCACAAGCACATCCCCGGCTTGAAGATATTGCTCCAGTTGTGCAAACCCATGGTGACCGGTCTGTCCTGTGCGCTTATCGAGCGTCAGAAGCCGCGATGCCGTTCGATCGGCAAGCGGCGTCTGCGCAATAAGCGACTCTGGAAGATTGTAATCGAACAATTCTACCTGCATTGTTATCTCTTCATCCCTTAGAAATTGAGACCCCTATATAGTAAGTCTGCAATATTTTGTGATAATCGTAGCCAAGCTCGGCAAACCCTTTGGCGCCCCACTGGGACATGCCCAGGCCATGGCCGAAGCCGCTACCTTTAAATACGAACTGCGGGCTCCGTGTGGCGACCCGAACCTTCCCGTCCGCGTTCAACACGAAGAGTTCCTGATCCCGGTGCTCAAGCACCGTTTGGCTGCCGCCTGCAGTAAAAATCGGCTGTGCGGCGGAGGTTTGGCTTCGAACCGTCCCCCCCGCTCCCAATATAGTATACCGTCCTGTTTCTTCAATTTCAAACTTCGTGCTGGGCAAACCTCCCAGAAGCGTTCGGAGCGCATCGGGATAAGTGGCTTTAATCGTCTGACCGTTCGCCGCAACCTCGAGAACCCGTCCCGAAATGCCGCGCTTCGTCACTTCCAAATGCTGAAGCTCCCCGCCTGCCGCCCTGGCGGAGCCTAGCCTCTTACTTAGCTCCGATGCGTTGAAAGGTCCACGAATCCAAGCGTAGGCGTTCGATTCCACTTCCTCTCCGATCACAACAAAACGATCGCGGATATCGACCTTAAACACCGCCGCATTTCCTGTATTATCCACGTAAGGAGCAGGACGAACATTCACTCCGTCCTGCACGGATTCGTAGTAGGACAGGCCTGCCGGATTTTTGAGTCCCGTATCTCGCGCATAATCGGAATGGATATAGCCCATGCTGCCGTCCGGAAGCACGATGCGGTACCATTTCTTTTTGCCCGCTTCCGCTCCTTTATCCTGAGAAGAAACGCTCTTCAAATAAGCGACCTCGTTGCCCCACACCTCAGTCGAGTCCGCCGTTTGCCCACCCGCATTGGAGTAATAAAGCGGATCGATCAAAGCTTTATTGAAGGTAAGCACCTCTCCGGCTGTTGCATCGACCGCTTGGATCGCGGCCGGAAATTCTGCGGTCCTGCCTTTGTAGGATTGATCGAATGTTGTATCCGAAATATGGGCAATCTGATATTTGACGCCCTGCTTGAGCGCATAGGTGCGGGCGGCGACCGCCTGCGCCTTCAATGCTTCCATAGGCCAAGCCGAGCTAAGCTCGGAGCCGAGAACCGCGTACAAATAATGCTGAAAGGGCAGCTCATTGATAACGGCAAGCTTGTTGTTATGGAGAGATAGTTCAATGCCACCGCGGTACATGCGCCCAAAGCGCTCATTGACGGTAACTGCGCCCTGATCGTTCGCCGCCGCCCACAGCTTAGAGCTTGCGCTAAAGACCAGCGCGGTCAGCGGCACCGCTGCGCTGTCGGCGTCAACGGACAGTTCGGTACGCAGAAGCACGTAACTCTGCGTGACATCCATTGGCGTCAGTGCCACCGAGGGCAGAGCCGCTGCAATCTGTGCCTTCAGCGCTTCTAGCCCTGCGCTGTCGGCGGCACCGCCGACGAGCGCGGCGAAGCCGCCTCCGCTCAGCTGCGCCACGCTTGCGTCGAAACCGGCCTGCGCGATCGCCGCGACCTGCTCCTGAGCCTGTGCGGCTGCGGCATAAGTGCCCGCGTTCCAACGCAGCGGCCCGGAAACCGCCGCCCCCGGCCGGGCCGCCGCCGCAGCAGAAGCCTCATCCTTGGTCGCGTACGGACCAAGGTAAACCCGATAAGCCGGCGCGCCCTGCGCCGCGCGCTGTACAACACCCGCGGACGAGCCGCCGGCCGCTAACTGCCGCGCCTGCGTTCGGGCCTCAGCGGCGTTGGCCGTCTCAGGCAGCTGCGCGTAGTAGCCGTCCGCGTACACGCGGACCGGCTCCTTCGCCACAGCCTGGTGGACGGGCACGCCGCCCGCGGCTCCCCGTAGGCTGAGCGTCAGCCCGGCATCCGCGGACAGCGTCACCGCGGACGCCGGGCTAGCATATTTGCCCGTATCGATGAACAGCGCGACACGGATTGCATCCAGCTTAGGCACTGTCGTTTGCGCTGCCTGCATGGCAGCTTCCGAAGCTAAAGCCGATCCAGTCGCCCCTATGGTTCCGGACAACAGCAGCGCCGCCGCTGTCGTCATTTTCAACAAGATACCGTAAACCGGTCGTGCAGTCTGCTTGATCGCCTCAGATGAAACTCCAGTCGACATGATCGACCGTTTCAACCCTTTCATCATAACGTTCCCCTTTCAAAGCGTACGGTTACTCGCTCCCCTGCCAATGGCTCAGGAACGGCTTGGCATGGGCAGCCCCAGATGTTTGCATGCGCTCGCCGTCACCATACGGCCGCGCGGCGTGCGCTGAAGAAAGCCGATTTGCAGCAAATACGGCTCGTACACATCCTCGATCGTTTGACTCTCTTCTCCGATAGAAGCGGCGATCGTATCCAATCCAACCGGTCCGCCCTGAAAGCTGAGAATGATGGCGCGCAGCATTTTATGGTCAATTTCGTCCAATCCGAGCGCATCCACCTGAATGCTCGCAAGCGCCGCCTGCGTGATCTCAAGCGTGATAATGCCGTCACCTTTCACTTGTGCGAAATCGCGAACACGCTTCAGCAGCCGATTGGCAATCCGAGGCGTTCCACGGGAACGCATACCAATCTCATGCGACGCTTCACCGATGATCTCCACCTGTAAAATGTCCGCGGTCCTGCTTACGATGTATGACAGTTCATCCACCGTATAGTACTCCAAACGGCTAACGACGCCGAAGCGGTCCCTCAAAGGGGCGGACAACAGCCCGACCCGGGTCGTGGCACCCACTAAGGTGAATGGAGGCAAATCGAGCCGAACCGAACGGGCGCTGGGACCCTTGCCGATGATAATGTCGAGAGCATAATCCTCCATCGCGGGATACAGCACCTCTTCCACCGTCCGGTGCAGCCGGTGAATCTCATCAATGAACAGCACGTCGCCTTCCTGTAAATTCGTCAAAATAGCGGCCAAATCGCCGGGACGCTCGATCGCAGGTCCAGAAGTCGTACGCAGATTGACACCGAGTTCATTCGCGATGATGTTGGACAGCGTCGTCTTGCCAAGCCCCGGCGGGCCGTACAGCAGCACATGGTCCAGCGCTTCTTTGCGCATTTTGGCTGCCTCTATATACACCTTTAAATTTCCCTTTGCATGCGATTGGCCGATATATTCCGCCAAGTACCGCGGACGGAGACTGAACTCCATACCTTGGTCCTCCATCATCAGGTTTGCCGAAATGATGCGGTCTTCCATCCTTGCAGCTCCTCTCCTCCGGACTCAGGTTTGCCGGAAGGGCAAGCCGTCCTCCGGGCTTCCTCATTTCATCAGGGATTGCTGAAATAACGCCTGCAGGGCCAGCTTCGTTACGGCATCCGTCGTCTCGTCACCTTTCAGATTCGGCTTGACGGTTTGTCCAGCCCGGTCTGCTTCCGCTTCCGTATAACCAAGCACAAGCAGTGCCGCTTTAGCTTCCGCCCAAGCTCCGCCGCCAGCCATAGCCGCTGCCGCAACCTCTATGCCGTGAACGGTAAAGCTCTCGTCGTCCGAGGATAAAACGCCCAGCTTATCCTTGAGATCGAGGACCATACGCTGTGCCGTTTTCTTCCCAATCCCGGGAAGCTTCGTAAGGAACGTAAGATTTTCCTGCCGGATTGCCGATGCAATCACCTCCGGACGCCCGCCGGCGAGCACACCAATGGCCACTTTTGGCCCGATACCATTTACCTCCAGCAGAAGCCGAAAAAGCGACTGTTCCTCCCGGGACGTAAACCCAAAAAGCAGATGCGCGTCCTCTCTTACCTGATAATGTATATACATCATGACTTCCCCACCGTCTTTACCCGGCGCTACGGCAAACGGATTCGCGCAGAAAACGCGGTACCCCACGCCGTGCACATCCAGCACCACATAGTCCGTTTCCCGGTGGGCCACCGTTCCTCTCAAAAAGTCAATCATCGTTTATATGCTCCGTTCAATTTTTGTTGTAAGGCCGAGGAATGTGCGTGGCAGATCGCTACCGCCAGAGCATCGGCCACGTCGTCGGGCTTGGGTACCGCGGACAGATGCAGGAACATCCGCACCATCTCCTGCACCTGCTTCTTCTCTGCCTTTCCGTAACCGACAATCGCCTGTTTCACCTGAAGCGGCGTGTATTCCCCAATCGGAAGCCCCTTCTGCTCCGCCGCCAGCATTAGCACGCCGCGCGCCTGACCTACGGTTAAAGCCGTTGTTACATTACGGTTAAAGAACAACTTCTCAATGCCCACGGTATCGGGCTTGTACTTCTCTATCAATTCTATCGTCGCCTCGTAAATCTGCTTTAGGCGCAGCGCATCAGCCGTATGGGCTTCCGTCTGGATGGAACCGTATTGAACTGGCACTAGCTTGTGCCCTTGTTTATCGATAAAACCGAAACCGACAATGGCGATCCCGGGATCAATGCCTAAAATCCGCACACTCGCGCAACTCCCTCATTCTGCTCTATTCGCTTCAAAAGGCGAACATATGTATTCACATGCCATTATAGCAGATTATAAGAGCGATGAATATGCCGCGCAGTAAAGACTATATTTCTCTGCCGTCCATGGTACGAGCGCCGATAAAGCGTTCCGCATCCTGGTCCGCT
Source organism: Paenibacillus sp. PvR098 (assembly GCF_017833255.1). Lineage (NCBI taxonomy): Bacteria > Bacillati > Bacillota > Bacilli > Caryophanales > Paenibacillaceae > Paenibacillus > Paenibacillus sp. PvR098. Next base: position 4,658,824 of record NZ_JAFIBU010000001.1, on the reverse strand, counting down.
TTGTTTTGATTGCAGAAGTAGCAGGAACAAACGCAGTTAACGGGCGTGGTATGACCACCTTTGGATTTCGGCACGATATGATCGATCGTGTCGCCGTACCCCCCGCAGTAATAACAGCTGTACCCGTCCCGCTGCATGATCATCCTGCGGAAATCATCATTGCTGTACAGCCTCCGGATCATGTAGGGATTTAAGACAATCGCCGCACGTTCCTCAACAAGCAGCACCGCCAGGCTCCAATCGATGTCTTGAATCCATCGCCTGCCGTTATTGCTTTTTCCTTTCATACGGATGATTCCCTGCCGATCCTGCCGGAGAAGGCTGGCCGCGCCTTTCTTGCTGGACGGGGGCGGCGCTGGGAAGGTGAGCGGTCTCAGCGGCTCGGAGATTCCCGGTATTCCTGCAGGCAGCAGCTCCTTCACATGAAGCGCCTCCGTTTCCGGTAGCTTCAGCTTCGCCTTCTTTCTCGCACACTTGCGGCAAATGTTTTTGCGCGCCCCGTTCCGTGAACGTTTGGAGCCCTTGGTGGGAAACTGAAGATAATACTTGGTTTGTCCGCATCGGCTGCATGTTTTGTGCAGCAGGCAATGCGCGCCCGTGTTCATAGACCCCCTCCCCCCCCTTGATCGCCATCTTTTTCGAAACTGTCGTTTCTCAATTATATCAGATTTGGTTCCCGGGCAACTATAGCATTCGACAGATCTCTGCACAGCAAAAAAGAGGTCGGCCGGCGGCCACCCCAATTATACGGTCCACTGGTCGTGCACAATCCCGACCAAGTACCAACCGTTATTGCTTTTTTCAAACACGAGTCTCAAACTCTTCCAGGCGAGACCCTCAAATTGCATATCAAAACCCTGAAAATGGAACTCAGCAAAAGAATACCGGTCCGAAGGATACACTTCCGTCAGATTGGAGCGTGTCGTCCCTTGACCGATTTCCCGATTGACCGACGTTTTGTGCGATTGGGCAAAATCAGCATCGTATATAAATTGGTCGAAATACTCTGCGAACGTCAGCTGGATCGGTTCACCTGAACCGTCATAAACGCCCCATTCATAGACGGCTTTGTCGGTCATAAGCTCCTTGAGCCGCTCCGCTCGGAACACAAGTTTGCTTTGGGATTCCACATACCCGTAAGGAGAAAATCGGATCCCCTTTACCGGATGAGCCATGTCGGACAGCTGCTCCATATCCTTTTCCTTCAGTGCTTGAACGGACTTGCGAGCCTGTTCCTCCACAACTGCCGTTTCCTCCGCTTTGTCTGGAGAATCTTGGTCATTGCCCAAGTTCGAATCCGGCTGCGCTGCAGGGGGTTCCACGGAAGGCGGGGGATTGTAAGGCGCTTTCGAGAAGCAGGACGACATCATAAACACAGCTGCAGAAATCACACCGATCAGCAGCATTCGTTTCATTATCCTATATCCTTTCACGCCATCGTTCGGATGAAGCCTTCTCATCCCTTTCTAAATAAACGCGATTCCTCGTGAAAAGGTTGCAGTACGAGCCCGGCTTCCTGCAGGCATCCTTGTCCTGCTAGTAGTTTGGTTCATTTTGCATCACTTTCTCCGTCTCTTCCACCGCATAATCGCTCAAGGTCGACAGCACGCTGTTATAGTCATCCAAATCCCTTACCCGGATCCCTTGGTACAGCTGCTTTACCGTCTCACGAGGGAGACTGCTTTCCAAATGCTCAATGTTCAGCTGGAAAAACGTACGGATCACGCTTTCGCCCCCAGATCCGGGCACACCCTCGAACAGCGATAGGTTCCCCTTTATATCCAGTCCGAAGTAGGCGTTGTTTTTGCACTGTGGGGACAGGTCGTCCACCAGTTCCGTAAAATACACCTTGCTTCCTTCATCCAAACTGACCGTCAGGGACGGATGGTCGCGGTAATAGTTCAAAATGTCGCTTGAACTCATCATACCGAGCCGTTGAAACTCCTCACCGCACACATAGGCTTTTTTCACATAAGCTTCCCTTGGACCATCCATGCCCGCCACCAACATACGCACTTCATCCTCCGGCTGTGAGAATTCCTTCATATTCCGGCTGAATACCGCTTGTTCCCGCGCATCCCTAGCCGAAGGTCCCGCCCACCGCTCGCTATAGAGCCATATTCCAGCAACAAAAGCACCAGCCACGAGCAAAATCCCGGCCAAATTCAACCAACGGCGTTTGACGCGAAGCTTTTTTTTCAACTTTTTTTTTAACTGATTCCAGAAGCTGAGCAGATTCATTCGATCCCCTCTGTCATATAAATGCTGATTTGTTTTTACTATTTTTCCCATAGTGTTCGACTCTTATACGATTTGGATGTATACTAAGGTCGGAACAAGCCATTACCTAACCGAAAGGAAGGATCCACTCCCGATGCATCCGATCATAAAAGAAATTTGGGCTTGGGTTCGCTCACTTGCCGCCGCATTCGTATTGACGATTTTGATCGGTTTGTTTGTTTTCCAACCGACCAAGGTACTAGGTCACTCGATGGATCCGACACTGCATAATGAGCAGCGCATTTATGTATCCAAGCTGTCCCATACGTTCGGCTACGAACCTGATTACAGCGACATTGTCATCATAGACAGCCGGGTAGACCGTCTGCGTTCCTTCAAGGACGACGTACTGGAGCATCCTCTGCTGCGTTTGCTTCGCGGGGATAACGATCCGAGCATGTACGTGAAACGGGTTATCGGTAAATCTGGAGACGTGCTGGAGCTTAAAAACAGCAAGCTGTACCGGAATGGTGAGCAGTTGGATGAGCCCTATTTGAACGAAACGATGGAGCTTACCGCAGACCAAAAGTGGACCGTGCCGGAAGGGCATGTTTTCGTAATGGGAGACAACCGCAATCATAGTAAAGACAGCCGGGATATCGGCTTCATCCCGGACAGTCATATCCTGGGTATTAAAATCTGACGCAGCCTTCGGTTCTATGACTGCTTTTCAAGCAAATCCATTGAATGGAATTTCTATAGTGACGATGTATTCAATATAAAACAGCCGGAAGCGATACTCTGCTTCCGGCTGTTTATTTAAATCAATGATTCATCCAAGGCGACGCTTTTCTCACCTTTTCCGTTTTGCGAGCTTTACGTACGTGACGCTCGATCAGTCTGCTGATCGTGGCACGCGCCGATTTCCGTTTCGGCGCTAATGCAGACACCTTGGTTTCCGTCTTAGCATCAGTTTGCGAAAAAACCACTTCTTCCTCCCTGTTTTTACCTTTGTCACCTTTGGATTTATGTTTGTCTTTATAACCGCAATCTTCTTGCGCTCCCCAAGGATATGGCATGGCAAAAGGAGAGCCCGGACCGGCCATACTCGTGAACGGAGAAATCCCCGGATAGGAATTGACTGCAGCCATCTGCTCGTATGACGGGTAGCCATCTGCTCCGTAAGGCATCATAGGCATGCTGTGCTGAACCAAAGGATACGGCATGAACGGCTCTGTCACCGGATAACCTGCCGCCATCGGCATCGTGTAAGGAAGCTGTGGCTGACCGCATCCCCAATCTCCTCCCATAAACGGCCCTTCCATCATCGGGTATGCGGGGTAAGCGGCATGGGGGGCGAAATAAGGCATCTCGGCGCTCGGAGGCATATTCGGCATCATTGGAAGTGATTCTGCTGTTGGCATTTGCATCGAGTAAGGTAGCTGCGGCTGACCGCATCCGCAATCTCCTCCCTTAAGCGGCCCTTCCATCATCGGGTATGCGGGGTAAGCGGCATGGGGGGCGAAATAAGGCATCTCGGCGCTCGGAGGCATATTCGGCATCATTGGAAGTGATTCTGCTGTTGGCATTTGCATCGAGTAAGGTAGCTGCGGCTGACCGCATCCGCAATCTCCTCCCTTAAGCGGCCCTTCCATCGACGGATATGCGGGGTATGCCGCATGAGGGGTGAAATAGGGCATTTCGGCAACAGAAGGCATATTCGGCATCACTGGCATCTGCATCGATTGCATCATTGGCATGGACGGGAGCTCCGGCTGCTGCCACACATTTTCTTTTCCTTTGCCTTTGGATGGCGTATCGTATGCCATGACTTCGGCAGCCGGTACGTTATACTGCTGGAACAAATCCATTGAAGGCGGCAGGTTCCCTGTTCCCATCGCCTGACCCTCCGTATGCCAATCTGGCTGTGAGGCCATGTGAAAAGGCATGAACGATTCATGCATCCCAAAATGCTCATTGCTCCCCACTGACGGCAGTGTAGGCATCACGTTCGGCATCTGCGGAACATGAGAAAGCTCCATGGCCGGGGCCTGCTGCATCCCTACGTTAGGTATTTGCGGAAACGCTTGGGTTTGCGCCACATTCGGCTGCTCCATGATTGGGACCTGCTGCATCCCTATGTTCGGCTGCTCAGGAACCGCTTGAGCTTGCGCCACATTCGGCTGCTCCATGATTGGGACCTGCTGCATCCCTATGTTCGGCTGCTCAGGAACCGCTTGAGCTTGCGCCACATTCGGCTGCTCCATGATTGGGACCTGCTGCATCCCTATGTTCGGCTGCTCAGGAACCGCTTGAGCTTGCGCCACATTCGGCTGTTCTACAGCCTGCTCAGAGACCAACGGCGCTTCTACCGGCAGCGGAGCTTCAGGAACGATCTGTGACGTGTCCGCTTTTGGATTCACACCCGGAATGGGGTTCTGGGAAGGCTCCGGGTTCAGCTTAGGAATATAAACGACATCCCCGGTCATCAAAACATTGGGATTTTTAAGCTGCGGGTTGGCGGAGATCATGTCTGTCAGCGGGATGCCCCACGCTTTACCCAGCTTCCAAATCGAATCTCCCTGTACGACAACGTGCTTATACAAATAATCTGTGGGCGGTGCGATCGGCTTCGGCGTATTAGGAATTTTCACCTTCATGCCGATGTCAAGAACGTTCGGGTCTTGGATTTGCGGGTTGGCCGCAATCAGCTTGTCGAGCTCGACATTGTACTTTTGGGAGAGCTCGTAAAGGGAGTCCCCTTTTTTCACGATATGAATCTTCACTGCATAAACCTCCTTCAAATTTTGCGGAAGTATTATGGTTCATGTAACGTCCGCTGTGTCCCGCCGCAAGCAAACGATGCGGAACAAAATGACATTACAGTTTATGCAGCAAAGTGGGCATTTGACCATCAAATAGCGAAAAAATCACGGCTTTTTCTATTAATAAAAAAAGAACCCGTACTACGGGTCCTCATTGTACCTTTATGTTATTGATAAACCTTCAAGCCATCGATCTCAACCAACGTGCGGAATTCCTTCAGCAGGTGCGTGGTAATCGGGCCGGCTTTGCCTTCGCCTATAATACGTGCATCGACTTCGCGTACAGCGATGACCTCCGCGGCCGTGCCGGTGAAGAACACCTCGTCCGCCACATAAACGTCATGCAGCGTGAACGGCTCTTCCTTGACTGCATATCCCAGCTTACCGCAAATCTCGATAATCGCTGCGCGCGTAATGCCTTCAAGAGCACCGCAGTAGCATGGAGGAGTATACACGATGCCGCGTTTCACGATGAAAATGTTGTCCGAAGAGCCTTCGGCAACATATCCCTGTGAATTCAGCATTATTGCTTCGCCAACACCTGCCAGGTTTGCCTGAATTTTGACCAAAATGTTATTCAAATAGTTTAACGATTTGATCTTCGGATTGAGCGCGTCAGGCACATTGCGTCTCGTGGAGACGGATACCGTCTTCAGACCGTTCACATAAGCCTCTTCCGGATAAATCGACAGCTGCTCCACGATAATGATTACATTCGCTTTGGGCGAGCGTCTCGGATCAAGACCCAGATCCCCTGGCCCCCTGGAAACAATCAAACGAATATAGCCGTCACGCAGCTCGTTGCGGCGAATCGTTTCGGCCAACACGGCCTGCATCTCATCCTGTTTCAAAGGAATGTCCAGCATGATGGATTTGGCTGAGTCATACAGTCGGTCCATGTGCTCCTTGCATTTAAAAATGTTTCCGTTGTAAATCCGAATCCCTTCAAAAATGCCGTCGCCATACAAAAAACCATGATCGTAAACCGATACTTTCGCGTTTTCCTTGCTGACGTATTCCCCGTTTAAGTAGATGACTTGTGCCACGCCTGATTACACCTCCGAAGTTTCTGGCTCATAGGAGTAGGTCGGGTAACAACCCAAGATGCGGACCTGACAGCCAATTGCTTCAATTTCTTGAAGCGCTGCCGGGAGCAAGACGGAATCCATGGAAGCCTCAATATCGATATAAAAAAAATAATTACCCAGCTTTTTCTTGGTCGGACGCGACTCGATTTTGGACAAGTTGATCCTTCTCCAGGCAAAAGCTGACAGCACTTGATGCAATGCGCCCGGGTAATCCTCAGGAAGCGTAACGAGAATCGTTGTTTTGCAGCCTGACGCTTCTTTCATCATCGGCTTCTCGCGTCCGATCAGCACGAACCGGGTATAGTTGTTCTGATGATCCTGCACGCCTGCGGCGAGCGTTTGCAAACGGTACAGCTCGCCCGCTCCTTGGGGAGCAAGCGCCGCTACCTCCGGATCGCCCAGCTCTCTCACAAGCCTGGCGGCTTCGCCGTTGCTGCCGACCTGCTCCAGCTCCACGTGCGGCAGATGCTCGCGCAGAAATTTTTGACACTGGGCCAACGTCACGCCGTGCGAATAAATTTTGCGGATCCGGCCGCAGCCTTTTTCCAATGCCATAGCCCCGTTCTCCTGAGCAGGAAGACGCAGCAGGTTGATCGAGATCGGGTATACCCATTCCGCTTGAATCGGCAGGTCAACGTCATGGACCAGCCAGTCCACGTGCAGGCTGACCGAGCCTTCGAAGGTGTTCTCGATCGGAATGACACTGAAATCGGTCGTCCCGTCCAACGTCGCACGGAACACATCGGCGATCAGCTTGCAGTTTACATATTCAAAATTGTCCTTACCTAGAAAATAGTAAGCGGATTCCTCGGTAAAGGTGCCTGGACCCAGGAGCGATACTCGCTTCATGCGCGAACCTCTCCTTTTATCTTTTCCAGTAATGTACACCTTTCGTCATCAGGTGTCAACGGTTGAACCTGCACCCCATGCTTGTCCGGATTCAGCCACATGGTCGTCGCTTCGATACCCTCCCGCTTCAGCGTATCCACCATGAACTGCTCCAGCTCCGCCTTCCGGGAACTTCTGCGGTCTACGAGCGCAAGGATCGTCGGACCCGCTCCGCTAAGAGCCACGCCCAAGGCACCGCGATTCGTCGCCTCGGCGAGAATATCACCCAGGCCCGGCACGAGCCCGGCGCGGTAAGGCTGATGCAGCGCGTCCTTCATTGCGCGTGCGATCATATCCAACCGGCCAGTGCACAAGGCAGCGACTAGCACTGAGGAGTGGCCGACGTTGAAGACGGCATTCTCGAGGCTTTGTTCACGCGGCAGAACGCCCCGCGCCTTCTCCGTCGACAGCTGGAATTGCGGGATGGCTACCAGCACTTCCAGCTGTTCTTGCGGCTCCACGCGGATATACTCCGCCCGCGTGCCATCCCAGAAGGCGACGACCAGTCCGCCGAACAGAGAGGCCCCGACATTATCGGGGTGCTGCTCCAGTTCCGTCGCCATCTGGAACAGCTCGTCATCGGACAGCGGACTGCCGATAAGCGCGTTGGCCGCGGCGAGCGCGCCCACGATCGCTGACGCGCTGCTGCCAAGGCCTCGCGTCAGCGGAATTTCGCTGTACATGCCGATGTACAGTTCCGGGTGGCTTACGCCAGCCCGCTTAAACACCATCTGGGCCACCTCATAGATCAGGTTGCTTTTGTCCGTCGGCACGCCCTTGACTTGATCGCCGAACAGCTCAATGCGGGTATGCTCCGCAAAGCCCATCTCGATCCATGCATACAAATCCAGCGCCATGCCCAGCGTATCAAAACCAGGGCCCAGGTTCGCCGTGCTCGCCGGCACCTTAACGCGTACTTTCCTGCTGCTGTTCTCCATTGCTTTATCGCCCCTACCCTTTCAACTTCCGAATCGCTTCCGTCAGCGCTTCTTCGGAATCCTCCCCCGATCCCAAGACTGCGATCATGCTTAAGCCGCATGTCCCGAGAATCTCAAAGGTCTTTAGCCTTCCACACGGTAAACGCTCTTGATCGCTTGAACGACATCCATCGACTCGAACTGCTTCAGCACTTTGTTCATGGATGCTTTGTTCGCATCATGGGTGATGATAATAATTTCGGCCAGCGGATTCGTGCGATCCGGCTGCTGCAGCACCGACTCCAGGCTAACTTCGTGTTCAGCAAACACCTGCGTAATTTGCGCAAGTACCCCCGCCTTATCCTGTACATGAAGCCGGATAAAGTTTTTCGAGACGATCTGTTCATCGGTTTTGAGCTTCTTTTCCTTGTACGGAACGAATCCTCTGCGGCCGTTAATCCCAAGGTTCAGGTTGCGAACTACAGCCACAAGATCAGCCACTACCGAGGTCGCCGTCGGCATCTCGCCTGCGCCCGGACCGTAAAACATCGTTTCGCCCACTGCTTCGCCGTACACGTATACGGCGTTAAACACGCCGTTAACGGATGCGAGCGGATGCGAATGCTTGACCATCGTCGGCTGGACGCTAATGCTGAGGAGCTCGTCTTGGCGCTCCGCAATGCCGAGCAGCTTCACTTCGTAGCCGAGACGCTTACCGTAGGCGATATCCTCTTTACTTACCTTCGAGATGCCGTTCACTGCGACATCGGCGAGCGCCACGTTCGCCCGGAAGCCGAGCGTGCTGAGAATCGTCATTTTCCTCGCGGCATCGAAGCCTTCCACGTCAGAGGTAGGATCAGCCTCGGCGTACCCGAGCTGCTGCGCTTCCTTAAGCACATCCTCATAGGCTGCGCCTTCCTGGCTCATTTTCGTCAAAATATAGTTGGTCGTGCCGTTGACTATGCCCATAATCTTCGTAATCCGATCGGAGGTGAAGCCCTCAACCAGCGTCCGGATGATCGGAATGCCTCCGGCCACGCTTGCTTCGTAGAACACGTCGCAGCCTTTCTCAGCTGCTTTCGCCAAGATTTCCGGCCCGTACAGAGCCATCAGATCCTTATTGGCCGTAACGATATGTTTACCGTGATCCAGTGCGCTTAGAATCAGCTGCTTCGACAGCTCAATGCCGCCCATCACTTCAACGACGACATCGATCTCGGGGTTCTCGATGACATCCCACGGATTTTCCGTCAGTGCATCCGGAGACACGCTAATATTACGAGCCTTGCTTTTATCCTGTACCAAAATTTTGGAAATTTCAATCGGCGAGCCTGATTGGCTAAGCAGATCGTGCTGGTGATTTTCTACGATGCGGACAACCCCGGTACCTACAGTACCGAGACCAAGTAAGCCTACTTTGATCGGTTTCATACGGTTCCTCCTTATATTAGCCCTGTCCGACAACTGCGGCGCGGCCGACGCCATCCTGTCCCCGCAGCTTGTCAAGCAGAAAAGCGACATTCTCGCCCATCTTGGACGTTTCCACGGAAATGACCACATTGGCCACCCCTTGAAGCGGAATTGTCTGGTGAATCGTCAGCACATTGCCTTCAAGTCCTGCAATCATGGCGAGGACCCGGGACAAAATGCCCGAACGGTGCTCCAAATCCATGGAGATCGTAACGATCCTTTCACGGTCGAGTTTGCTTAACGGGTAAATGCCGTCCTTGTATTTATAGAATGCGCTTCGGCTCAGCTCGACCTGCTCCACCGCTTCGTGAATCGTCTTCACTTCTCCGCGGGCCAGCAGCTCCTTGGCTTGCACCGTCTTGATCAGCGCCTCCGGCAAAATATCCTTGCGCACCAAGAAATAACGCTCGACGCCTTCCGGCTTTTCCTCTGCGGCATGTTTGTCCGGCACTGTTACAGTCCTCTCTATAAAGACGATTGTTTTCACCTAGTGGACATTATAACGCAAAAAGGAGCATTCGAGCAATAGGCTTTCTCACGTAAAATATGATAAATTAGTAAAGAGTTATTTATACATTCAAAGGAGAGAAACGGATTGATTCGAGCCCGCATGATCGCCACTGCGCTTCTTTTTCACGATAACGATTTACTGATGATGAAAAGATCCTTGACACGCACGCTTTCCCCAGGTTTGTGGGCCGCCGTCGGGGGGCATTTGGAGGCGGAGGAAATCAATGATCCGGAAACCGCCGTACTCAGAGAAATTCACGAGGAGACGGGATTGCTGCCCGAAGAGATTACCGGTCTGCGGCTGCAGTACATTCTGATTCGGCTGAACCAGAAGGAAGTAAGACAGCAGTTCATCTATACAGCAAGGTCCGCACGGCGCGACGTCAGCCTGACCGAAGAGGGCGAACTGCACTGGATTCCGCGCGAGAAGGTGCTGGACCGAGAGATCCCTTTTATTTTTCATCGATTATTGGAGCATTATTTCGCTCACGGTCCAAGCCGCCACGTTTGGGTAGGAACAGCGGGCTATGACAGTGAGGGTATTCCGACGGTTCATTGGACGGAGCTAGCGGACCCGCAGCAGGTGTAATCATGGGGTGTCTTGAATAGAAAGGGGGTTAGGAACACATGGCTATCGCAGAAGTAACGGTTATTCCCGTCGGAACCGCGTCAACAAGCCTGAGCGGGTATGTTGCAGAAATTCAAAGAGTCCTGCTTGAGGAACAATCAAGCGGCAGTATTTCCTTTCAGCTCACGGCGATGAGCACCATCATCGAAGGGGAAATGGACGAGCTGCTCCGGGTTATCCGGCTCATTCATGAACTGCCGTTCCAGACCGGCGCACAGCGGGTGTGCACGAATGTAAAGTTTGACGACCGAAGGGACCTTAAGGGGACTATCAAACAAAAAATGAACTCGGTCGCCGATCGAATGAAGTAAGGGAACTTGCCAGAAATACATTGACAAAAAGAGAGGAGTAGAGAGGGTTGAGTCAGGATTTTGCTATTGAAGTCAAGGATCTCAGCTATCTGAGGGATGATAAGGTTCTGCTAAGCGGTATCCATTGGCGGGTACGCAAGGGAGAGCACTGGGCCCTGCTTGGACTTAACGGTTCCGGCAAAACCACACTGCTGAATATGATTACGGGCTATTTGTGGCCAACCAAAGGCGAGATCAACGTTCTAGGGGAAACATACGGTTCCGTCGATCTGCGGGAAATGCGCAAATTGATCGGCTGGGTCAGCTCCTCGCTTCAGGAAAAATTGTACGCCAGCGATAAAGCCCAGGTTGTCGTCCTAAGCGGGAAGTATGCCACCATCGGTTTATACGACAAGCCTGAAGCGAAGGACTTTGATCAAGCTTCGGAGCTGATGCATCGTCTTGGCTGCTCCCATCTGTGGGACCGAGCCTATCAAACATGCTCCCAGGGGGAGAAGCAGAAGCTGTTGATCGCACGCGCTCTGATGGCCAATCCCCGGCTGCTGATCCTCGATGAGCCTTGCAACGGGCTTGATCTATTTGCACGGGAGCAGCTGCTGTCGGGCATTGCAGGACTCGCGGGTCAGCCTGATGCCCCTACCATGCTCTATGTCACGCATCATACGGAGGAAATCCTGCCCGTTTTCACTCATGCCCTGCTGCTGCGTCGTGGATCGATGTTCGCATCCGGCGAAACCGGTAAGCTGCTTACTGATGATACGTTATCCGCCTTCTACGAGCTGCCTGTGGAGGTGCGCTCTCGAAACGGCCGGGCTTGGCTTTCCATAGTATAATCCTTCCGTTTGCCCCAAGAAAAGCCGGGCTTAAGCCCGGCTTTTCTTGGGGCATTGGGAACGACCCATTACCCATTCGCCTGCAGCCGCCCCCCCAAGTCGCCCTGATTGCTCAACTCTCCCCATTTGTCCAACAGCTTTTGCGCTTCCTTGCGCTGCAGCAAAGACCGGGCGAGCTGGAAACCTTCCTCGTACGAACTTACCTTATCAAACCAATACAATCGAAGCCCAGCATTAAAAATGACATGATCCCGCTCGTTGGCAATCTCCGGGGAATCATCCCCTTGAATAATCCGATTTAATAGCTGCAACTGCTGTTCCTTACTGCATTTTTCCAGCGGCATCCCATGAAAACCGAAGGTAGCCGGATCAATGGTGCTCGATTCATCCCCCCAAAGCGTCACTTTACGGATGGAGCTGTTCTTGTAGGTGGGCAAATCTTCTGAGCCCTCCATTCCTTGAACGATGTAGGCTGTCTCAAAGCCTGACTTTGGCAGCAAATGGATCAAATGATCCAAAGCCGACTTATGGTTGACTCCAATAATGATATTGAGCGAATGCACCGGATTAATGACCTTCTCCACTGTATTAAAAAATGTTCTTAGACCCATCTGCTCCCTTACATACCTCACACGGCCAAATGGAGGACAGATCAAATCAGTCCATATAAATCCAATATTTAGGCTGAGAAATATGTTTTCCCACTCCTTCGCTTCCAGCACGACTTGAATTCCCAAACCTTCGAGCAGCTCTTTCAGCGATTGTCCAAGCTTTGGAGGTAGCGACTCGCTTCCGTGCAGCACTTGCGGGAAACCGACGGAGGCCAGCAGCAGACTGACGGGAATCGTCACGGGAAAGTACAGCCGGCCGTCGTAGGGTCCTGCGCAGTTCAGCGAATGTGAGAAAGAACGGTAAGGCAGCGAATATTTGCGAAACACGTCGATGAAGCCCATCATTTCCTCATCCGCTTCACCCTTCATCCGCATGGCCATTAGGAAAGCCGCCGTTTGCGCATCCGTAGACTCGCCGCGGGCAATGGCATGAGCCGCAGCCACCGCCTCATCGTAGGATAAATGCCGTGAGCCCATTTTTCCGGTGCCTACCGTTTTAATCCATTGCTTCATGATGATCTCTCCTCCCCAAGCAAATCTAAAGAAAACGGAAAAAGAGCGCGTAAAGACGCTCTTAAAAATTAGCCCGGCATAATGTTCACCGCACATACTTTGAACTCCGGCATGCGGCAGGTCGGATCAAGTGCCGGATTGGTGAGCCGGTTGATGCTCAGATCATCACCCCAATGAAAGGCGACGAACACCGTGTCCTGACGGATTTTGGCTGAGTATTTCACTTTGAGCCGGATCACCCCCCTCTTCGAGGTCACCTTAGCGTGACCCCCATGGATAAGACCGATCTCCCCCGCCGCTTGCGGATGAATCTCCAAGAGCGGCTCGGGATACTTAGAGTTCAGCTCTGACGTATTTCGGGTTTGCACACCGGATAAGTAGTGCTGCAGCACGCGGCCGGTCGTCAGCAGGAAAGGATATTTCTTGCTGGACACTTCCTTTGGATTCTGATGCTCGATGGGTTCGAGCCGGGCTCGGCCGTCTTCGTGGCCGAATCGCTGCTCGAACATCCTCGGCGTTCCTAGATGTGTCTCCTCCGGACAAGGCCAGAACATCCCGAGCTCCTTCTCGATACGATCATAGGTCATCCCGTAATAATCCGCTTTGCCCCCTTTGGAGGCCAATCTCAGCTCGTTAAAAATATCCTCGGCGCTATCATAACGGAAATAATGTCCTTTACCGAGAACCTCTGCAATATCACAGAGGATTCTCCAATCTAATCGAGCTTTACCGGGCAGCGGCTTGATTGCCCGCCGTACCATCACACGGCCTTCCAGCTGCGTAATCGTGCCTTCATCCTCCAGATAAGAGGAGCCCGGCAGCAGCATATGCGCAAGACGCGCCGTTTCCGACTCGAACAGATCGATGACGAGTAGAAATTTAAGCTTTTTCAGCGCCCGTTCCACCAGATGACTGTTCGGATTCGATACGATCGGATTGGAAGCAAGAACAATCAAGCCTTTGATCTCTCCCCTGTCAATTGCCTCCATCATCTCATAGGCAGATACCCCTTGGCGGGGCAGCTCTTCTTCGGGAATTCCCCACACCTTAGCGATGTATGTCCGGTGTTCGGGATTTTCGATCAACCGATACCCAGGAAGCTGATCGGCCTTCTGACCGTGCTCGCGTCCGCCTTGACCGTTTGCCTGTCCGGTAATCGCTCCATACCCGCAGCCTGGCTTTCCGATTTTCCCGGTCAAAAGCACCAGATTGAGGAAATTCCTTACGTTAGCGACTCCACTGGCATGCTGCTCGACGCCCCGCGCCGTGAACACCATCCCCGTCTCCGCCTGCCCATACATTCGGGCCGCATCGACAATCAGCTGAGGATGAACCCCTGTAAGCGCGGCAACCTCGGCCAAGGATACTTGCTTCACATGATCAACAAGCTCTGCAAACCCGTTTGTCCGCTGCTCGACGAAAGATTGATCGACATAGCCCTCCTCCACAATTACCTTGAGCATACCGCTCACAAGGGTTGCATCGTAGCCGGGCTTGACCTTGAGATGAAGATCCGCAATGGAGCAGGTTGCCGTTTCCCGCGGATCGATCACGATAATTTTACAGCCTTCCTGCCTTGCCTTGCGAAAGTGCTGCATGATCGTCGGCTGGCATTCGGCAATATTGGTGCCTGCCAGAATAATGCATTTGGCCAGCGGCACCTCCGACAGCGGATTTGTCAGCCCACGGTCGACGCCGAAGGTAAGGTTCGCCGCTCCAGCAGCCGCCGACATGCAGAAGCGGCCATTGTAATCGATATATTTGGTCTTGAGTGCGATTCGCGCGAATTTCCCCAGCAAATAACCTTCTTCATTGGATAAAGAGCCGCCGCCATAGACGCCAATCGCATCATTACCGTACTGCTGCCTTACGCCTTCAATTTCCGCTTTAATCCTCTCAAGCGCTTGATCCCAGGATACCGGACTGAGCGTTCCTCCGATCCGGATCATCGGGTATCGAAGCCTCCGGTCGTGAGTCGCATGAACGTGTGCGTTCAACCCTTTGACGCAAAGCCTTCCGTCCGTTACCGGATCTTCTTTGTTAGGAGTAACGGAATAGCGGCTTACCATGATCGACTTTTCCTCATGCAGATTCATCGTGCACTGCACGCTGCAGTAAGGGCACTCGGTTTTGATCGTTTTTTCTCTGGATGCCAAAGCAGCCTGCTGCTTTTGAAAATGCTTCAGAAATTCGCTCATCGTATATTCACACACCCTTATCGTGTACCTAAATTATGGTCTGATTAGAAATTCACTCCGGAATCTGCCCTAGCCCAAGACTTCCGCCAGCTGCGCGTCACTGCGTAAAACACAAGCGTAACTACCAGTACGATGGAAGCTACTACGATAAAGCCTGTCACGTGTGTACCTGTCGCCTGCTTTAACGGCCCCAATATGTTATTGGGCAGCAAAAACCCGCCGAAACCGCCCGCTGCACCAATAATGCCTGTCACCACTCCGATTTCTTTAGGGAAGCGCTGAGGTACGATCTGAAATAATGAACCATTTCCCATACCCAGACATGCCATCATAACACTGGTTAATATCAGCATGACCATAAAAGAGCTCGGCATCATCGAGATAGCAAAAGCACATAGAACCACTCCGGAGTATAACACCATCATGAAACGCATGCCGCCAATGCGATCCGCAATATAGCCTCCGATCGGCCGGAAGAAACTGCCGGCGATGACGGTTATTGTAACAAGATATCCGACTTCCACTCTCGTAATTCCGCCCTGTACCGTTTGATCGCCGTAGACATCGTAGAAGAAAATACTGAAATAGCTGGCGAATCCGACGAAACCGCCGAATGTGACTGCATAGAAGATACAAAACCACCAAGTATCCACATATTTGAAGGTTGCAAAATAGTCAGTAAGCTTCTTAGGTGCCGGCTGATTCGGGCTGTCCTTTGCCATCAACGCGAAGGCGATCAGTACGAGAATGAGCGGAATAATGGCTAAACCGAATACGTTGTGCCAACCGTACGCCGCCGCCAGCTGCGGTCCGAAAAAGGTTGCCAATGCTGTACCGCTGTTGCCTGCTCCTGCGATTCCCATCGCAAGCCCTTGATATTGAGGCGGATACCAGCGGCTGGCCAGAGAGAGCGATACGGCAAAGCTGGCCCCGGCAATACCCAACAGAAAGCCTAGAGCCTGCAATTGGCTCAGGCTCGTGCCGCCAAGCCATCCCCACAGAAGCGGAATGATCGTCAGCACCATTCCGATCATTCCTGCTTTACGGGAACCGATCCGGTCAGCTAGAATACCCATTGGAATCCGGAACAACGATCCTCCAAGCGTCGGAATGGCTACCATCGTCGCTTTCTGGGCATCCGTCAGATTAAAATCCTTAGTAATGTACAGCGAAAGCGCGCCGCAAAGAACCCAAATCATAAAACTAACATCAAAATAGAGAAAAGATGACAATAAACTAGGGAAATGACCTGCCTTACGAAAGTTTTTTACATCCACTCCACTCTACCTCCCATAATTTTAACTTGTTCGTTCTCTTTTTGTCCAGTTTATGTTAGGAATAATCACATGTTTATAATATACAATCCAAAAACATAAAGTTCAATAGGTTTATTGAAAAAAAGTTCATGTTTTTCTTTACAAGTATTTCAATAATTCTTATTTTATCACATATTTATAATTATTTACGAATATTTAATATAACATTTTATTGTATTGTTCGTATTTAAGATAACAAATACATAGACAAAAAAGCACCCACCTAACATGTATTTAACATGTAAGATGGGTATTCAAGGAAACCTCTTTATTATCGATCATTTCTATTCATGCTCCACGAATTCAAATTCAAAATCACCAATTCGGATTATTTGACCATCTTTGGCACCGCGTTTGCGAAGTGCTGCGTCGATCCCTTTCTTCCTCAGAATCCGTGCAAAACGCATGACGGCTTCATGAGTGCTAAAGTTGGTCCGCTTAATCAGCTTTTCTATGCTCGGACTTTCAATAACGAAGGCTTCATTGTCCCGGCGAATGGTAAAGTCTTCCCCTTCTTCCGTCTCCAAACGATACACCTTACGCTCCGATAAGTCAGTCAATTCTTCCACTAACGGCATTTCAGGAATCGTCTCTAACAGGTCAGCTACCTTGTATAACAGTTCCTGCACACCGCTCTTAGCTATGGCAGAGATCGGATAAATCGCAATGTCACGACCTGTTTCCGCAAGCCGCTGCTTAAACTCAGCCAGATACTCCTCCGCACCAGGCATGTCCATTTTGTTGGCCGCCACGATCTGTGGCCGTTCCTCCATCTTGGCGTTATACAATTTAAGCTCGTCGTTGATTTTCTCCCAATCCTCGAATGGATCGCGACCTTCTATACCAGCCATATCCACTACATGTACGATGATCCGTGTTCTTTCGACATGTCGCAAAAATTCGTGACCCAGACCGACACCTTCGTGTGCCCCTTCGATTAAGCCAGGCAAGTCCGCCATGACGAAACTCCGCCCGTCACCAACCTCCACAACTCCCAGGTTTGGCGTAAGTGTCGTAAAATGGTACGCTCCGATCTTCGGCCTCGCCCCCGATACAACAGACAGCAGCGTTGACTTACCGACACTCGGGAAGCCTACCAAGCCTACATCCGCCATCACCTTAAGCTCAAGCACAACCCAACGCTCTACGCCTTCTTCGCCGTTCTCAGCAATCCCAGGAGCTGTGTTATTCGCCGTTGCAAAGCGGGTATTCCCACGGCCTCCGCGACCGCCCTTGGCAATGACAACCTCTTGACCATGCCGCGTCAAATCAGCAATGATTTCCTGCGTATCATCATCAACAACGACCGTGCCCGGCGGCACACGTACGATCATATCGTCCGCATTAGCTCCGTGTTGGCTTTTATTACGACCCTTTTCGCCACGTTGTGCTTTAAAGTGCTTTTGGTAGCGGAAATCAACCAGGGTACGCAGTCCCTCATCGACCCGAAAAATGACGTCCCCGCCATCGCCTCCGTCGCCGCCTGCAGGCCCGCCTTCCGGAACATACTTCTCCCTTCGGAACGCGACCAAACCGTCGCCTCCGTCGCCGCCCTTCACATAAATCTTGGCTTTATCAACAAACATCACAGTCACCCTCTTTATGTATCACATCCGCGTAGGACCATTGAAGTCTCCAAATAACCTTACGTTCTTCATACTTCGTCTCAAGCTTCGAATCGCCTCCGGCCAGTCGCGTGGCGTTCAGCTCCGCTTCCTTGCGCACCATGCGTTCGTTGACATAGGCACCTTCGTACACTGCTATTAGCAGCAGTCGATCTTCTTCACGGTTAAGGTGAAGCTCAAGCAAGTTTTGATCTTCCGTCGATTCCCCCGCCTCTTCCTTGAAAGCATCAAGAACTGCAATAACATCCTCTGCAGACGCCTCCGGATGCTCCAACTCGTACAGGTGAACCTCTTCGCGCAGCCGAATGTCAAGCGTAAGCTCCTTCACCTCGGCCTGAAAAGTCAGCAAATGTATGATCAGATGAGGAATCCCCAGCTTGGATACATAACTTTCCTGCTGCACTTTATCTTTTATTTTCTCCATTAACGACGATAATTTATCATACTTTTTTAACTGCACGTACCCCATTAGAATTTGAATATCGTTCATCCAATCGTGACGGTAGTGGTTAAACAATCGAAGTATACGCAGGTCCGGATTGTCATTCAAGGGATCGGGTTTAGAGGTACGGCCTTGTCCTTTCAATGTCATTCCTTTATCTCTCCGTTTCCGGTTCGTCCTTCATCCATACAGTATATCATGCTGAATATCAGACTTATATCATTCCCCTATTTACACCCGTTTAACCAACATAAACAGCCATAGGGCACAAGTCCTTCTCGCAGCCAATCCGATTCATAAGCAGAAAAACCCCGGCGAACATCGATCGCCAGGGTTGGTCGTTGATGGGTAAATTACACTTCTACCGCAGCGGCTACCGGAGCAACCGTTACAGGGTAGACGCTCACTTTCTTGCGGTCACGGCCAAGACGTTCGAATTTCACAACGCCTTCAACCTTTGCAAAAAGCGTATCGTCAGAACCGATACCCACATTGTTGCCCGGGTGAATTTTCGTTCCGCGTTGACGCACCAAGATGCTACCCGCCGTTACCTTCTGCCCGTCGGCACGCTTCACGCCAAGACGCTTCGCGATACTGTCACGGCCGTTCTTCGTGGAACCTACACCCTTTTTGGATGCAAACAACTGAAGATTTAATTGCAACATGTCTGTCTACCTCCTTACTTCAATGATATGTTATCTTGCATTGCTATATATGCGCCATACGATTGTTCTATGGTTTGCAGCATGACTACCATACCTTCCAACAGCAGCTGCACCTTTGCGTCACTTTCCGTTTCCAGCTTTTTCGGAATGGTTACCAGAAGCAATCCATGCTCCATGTCGGCACCCAGTACTTGTCCCGTTAAAGTTTCAACGGCATTCACTGCGCCAACGGTAACGGCAGATACACCGGCACAGACAATATCTTTGCCCGGCTCGTCGTACTCTGCATGACCTTCCACGCTGAATCGTTCAATCCGTCTGTCCTGTCCCCGATAAATCTCGATCCGAATCATGGTTTCTTACGCCTCGATCTTCTCGATTACAACTTTCGTGTAAGGCTGACGATGGCCTTGCTTACGGCGATAGTTTTTCTTCGCTTTGTATTTATAAACGATGACTTTCTCGCCTTTGCCGTGCTTCTCCACTTTACCGGAAACGGAAGCGCCGGAAACTACCGGAACACCAACCACCAAACCGCTTTCTTTGGATACAGCCAGCACGCGGTCAAATTTAACCGCTTCGCCTTCACCTGCATTCAGTTTCTCGATGTATACGACATCGCCTTCCTGAACTTTGTACTGCTTCCCACCTGTTTCAATAATTGCGAACATTGTTGCACCTCCTCATGTCTCAGACTCGCCTAAAGCCAGGTGTTAAGACCTCTACAGGTCCTACGCTTAAAAACCCGCTTCGCGCGGTTACAGCATGTTATAGCAACATACTGAAACATCTTATCACATAATGATGTCTCAATGCAATGCCTATTTTCCGAGATCGGCAAACCCACTGCCGCCACAAGCCGAACATGGCTCCGGCGCTGTCGTTTCCTTACTGTTTCGAACCTTTTTCCGAGTCAGCTCCACAAGCCCAAGCTTGGTCCAACCGACAACAACGGTTTTGGTGCGGTCCTTTCTCGTTTCCCTATTGAGCTCTTCCAGCACGGCCTGTCGGAAATTTTCCGTTTCCATATCTATAAAATCAATGACGATAAGTCCGCCGATATCTCTAAGACGCAGAAGCCGGGCGATTTCCCTTGCCGCCTCCATGTTGGTGTCGAACACGGTGCGCTCCAAATCGATGGTTCCGGTGTACTTCCCTGTGTTTACATCAAATACCGTTAACGCCTCTGTCTGGTCTATAATCAAATACCCGCCATTATCAAGCCATACCTTCCGTCTCAACCCGTTCTCCAGCTGCTTGGCGATAGCGTTTGCGATTGACGAATCCGTTACTGTCTGCAGCTTCACTCTGTCCGCAAGCCCTGAAGAACCAGCGGGAATCAATCCACGAATTTCCAGTAGCGTCTGCTCCGAGTCGACAATGAGCTCTTGAACATCACCTCGGAACAAATCGCGAATGAGTCTGGGTAGCATCTCCAAATCACTGTAGAGTAAACGCGGTGCCGGTACGTTCAGCTTGGCAGCTTCCTCTAGCTGCCGATAGTGTCCGCGCAGCTCGACCAGATCAGCCGCAAGCGCTTCCTCCGTTTCACTGAGGGCTGCCGTCCGGACGATAAAACCTTCGCCGGGCTGCAAGTAGCGCTCTGCCATCCGTTTCAGCCGTTCCCTGTCCGTAACGCTTTCAATCTTGCGTGAGACACCGATATAATCAGCATGAGGCATATATACCCCATAGCGTCCCGGAATGGAGTAGTGCGTCGTCAACCGGGCGCCTTTGTTCCCGACAGGCTCCTTGACGACTTGTACCATAATTTGCTGTCCTTCCTTGACCAAATCATGAATGGACGGTTTTTCTTTCGGCTGTTTTTCCAGATGAGCCGGCAGCAAATCGTCAATATATAAAAAACCGTTCCTCTCAAGCCCTACATCCACAAAGGCCGACTGCATGCCCTGCAGCACCCGAACAACCCGTCCGATATAAATGTTGCCGGCAAGCTGCCCTTGATTCCGTTTCCCTTTATAATATTCCATGAGCTTGCCGCTCTCCTGAACGGCGACCTCGGTATGCACGTCATCGCAATTTACCCATATCCGTTTCATGTCCAGCAACACCTCGGCCTTATTGTACCATATTACTTAGACGAAAAGCTCAGAAACCGACCATCCTCTTTTTGCCTCATCAAAATAAGAATCGAGCAGCATACGTTCGGGTAGCACATGGCTGATGTACCCTTGATCGTCAAGCACATAAATCAAATGATATCGGTCGCGCATAAACAGACGCACCACGTCCCCCACTTTGCGCTGTCCGTGGACCACAATCGGGCCGGCGAGCGCCCCGTCGGACCATGCCTTTTTAAACCGGGCTTCCCTGTAAACCAAAAACCTCATAAATCGGTAAGGGAGTCCCCGTAAATCATACCAATTTGAGAAGCATAAGAACAACCCGATCATCAGCCAATTGAGCTGAATGCCGCCTTGCTCCGAGAACAAATGAACGGTAGCGGCGCCGATCAACATCACGCTGAGTAGAAAGCTCACGATGGCCGCGACCTGCAGCGTTTTCTGGTAAGGCAGCCATAAACCGATCGCCGTCTGCATGACCTTGCCCCCGTCCAGCGGCATCACTGGCAGGAGATTAAAGAGGGCAATAAGCAGATTCGCTTGTACAAAATACGCTCCCCACTCCGGAGGAAGCAAGCCAAGGGCGATAAGCCCACAAGCGACCAGCATCATCCAGAGGTTTTGCAGCGGTCCGGCCAAGGCGACGACCAGCTCTTGGACCACGGGGACACCACCTGGCTCCTCCACTACCGCCACACCGCCGAAGGGAAGAAGCTGTACCTCCTTCACACGCCAACCGAAGCTTTTGGCGGCAACGACGTGGCCCATTTCATGAATAAACACGATACCGAACAGGGTGGCCGTTTCAATAAAATAGCCCGTCAGCACGGAGAATAGCAGCATAATGGAAAACAGCGGATGAAAGCGGTATTTGACCCCATACCAGACATTCCATGACGATAACTTCGGTTTAGTCAAAAGGTACCACGTCCGTCGGATCGACAGGCTTGCCGTTCTTTGAAACGGCAAAATAAAACGTACCTGTTACATGTCCCTGCGGCGGCTGAGCTACCGTCCCTAGCGTTTCTCCTCCTTTGATCCAATCGCCGACCCTTACACTTCCCTGCTCCAGCTGCCCGTAAATCGATTCCAGGCCTGCCGAATGCCGAATAACGACCGTAAACCCCGTATCCTCCTTTGTGCCCGCAAAAGCTACCAAGCCTGTGTCTAAAGCAGATACCGGAGCGCCCGGCGGCACCTCTACGAGTACACCTCCTTGAATGGGAGTAAAAGCGGCGATCATTTTCCCTTGAACAGGCGGGAAGTAATGCTTAGAAACGGCGGCTACCTTTTCCGCATCCTGATGTTTTGAAGAACCTAACGCAGGAAGGAATGACGGGACCCCTTCGAACGTATTCTCATACCAAGCAGAGAGCAAGGCGATGTCGAATGATTCCGTCAGTACGCCTGATACCACTTGCTTCCCTTTATTAGCCAACGGATGCTCCATTTGAAACATACCCCATACCAAAGCAAACAAAACACCACTGATCATGATTTTTGCCGCCAAACGGCTTGTCCGGGGATCCGACGAAAAGCCTCCGTTGTCATTGTAGTCGGAACGTTCATGTCGAGACCAATCCCGCTGCAGCTTGCGGTTCCATTCCACCTCGGGATCCTGCCGTAGATCAGGTTCTAATCGCTCTGCCCGGCCTCTATCCCATTCCGTCTCATAATAGCCCCGGCCGGCCGGAAATTCCATATGAGAAACGTCCGGCTCCCAATGCTTACGGCGCGGCACGCCTTCCTGAAGCTTTCGGATTTTTTCCATTCGCCGCTCGCGAACGTTTTTCCTCGTTTCCATTCCCAATCTCCTCCTTGCCGCTAGAGCTTGCCTATTCCATCCTATGAGCTTGTACCTGCAAATATACGAGTGCAAATCCTCCGTCACTTAAACTTTTCAGGTATGTGCGTAAAACGTTTGGCCAGGCTCCCAGGCAAACGAATAAAAAAAGGACCCGACGGAAATACATACCGTTAGGTCCTCTTCACTTATTTTTATGCTTATGCTCGAACCGGCTCCAAAAGAAGCCGCGCTACTCCTCATCCAACAGCTTATCGTCATGCAGCCGTATGCTCATGACCAGACCCATCGCCACCATATTAATCAGCAGCGAAGTGCCTCCGTAGCTGATGAAGGGTAGCGTAATCCCCGTAAGGGGCATAATGCCGATCATCATACCAATGTTCTGGAACACTTGATAAACCAGCATCGAGACAATCCCTATAATCATATAGGAACCTGCATAATTGTTGCAATAAATGGAAATCAAAATCATGCGATAAATCAGGACAAAGTACATCAGCAGCAAAATCGATGATCCGACAAAACCAAACTCTTCCCCGACGACTACAAAGATAGAATCCGTATAGGCAACGGGAATAAATCCGCTATGTATCGATGTGCCCTGTAAATAGCTTTCTCCAACCAAAGCTCCGGAGCCGATGGCTCGAATCGCATTGTCCACGTGATACTTAGCGTCACTAGTAGCTGAGGACGGGTCAATTAAGGTAAGAATCCTTGGCATCCAGTGCGTCGGTATCTCTCTAGCCACAAGAAATGCCTTCAAAGGATCATGATATATTTTAAATAAAAACAAAAACAAATAGGCAAACCCAACGATCGAGACAGCGCCAATAATGCCATGAGTCCAGCGGATGTTGCCGATCCAAATCATGCCGATCAGAATAACACCCAAAATAATAGCATTACCTATGTCTGGTTGCATGACGACCAAGCCGATGGGCAGAATGCCAAGAAGGAAGATCGGGATGAGATCCCGCACCAGTCCCAGCGTCTCGCCTCTGTTACGAGCCATAAACGCCGCCAAACTGATGATCAGAATGATCTTCACAAGCTCGACCGGCTGAAAATCAAGCCCAAACGGAAGCTTGAACCAACCTCTTGCTCCGTTAATTCTCGCACCAAAGAAATAAACGGCAATCAGAAGGAGCACTCCGACGCCATATAAATAATACCAGATTTTCGTTAACAAGCGATAATCCAGAACGGTCATAAAGAAAAAGGCAATGAGCGAAATGACATAGATTACCGTCAGTTTTGTAGGGTCAAATACGTCAGTGTGGTTATATCTCGTCGCGCTGTAAAGCAGGAGCGTACTGATGACCATGAATGAAAAAAGGATAAGCACGATGGAGAAATCTATTTTTTTGAGTTTGTGCAGCACCTTGCGTCATCCTATTCCAAGAAACTTTTTCATTTTGGTGAAGACGCCCGTCTTCTCTTCCATAAGCATCAGCGGCACGGAATCTCCGAGAATGCGGCGCGCAATGTTCCTGTAGGCAATAGCGGCGCGAGAATTCGGATTCATGACTGTAGGCTCCCCGATATTGGCCGCCTTAATGACATATTCGTCGTCAGGCACGATGCCCAAGAGGTCGATGGCCAGCACGGAGCAAATTTCATCGACATCAAGCATCTCACCTTTTTTGACCATATTCGGGCGAATCCGATTAATGACAAGCTTCGGCGACTCGACATTGGGCTCTCTCTCAAGAAGCCCGATGATTCGGTCGGCGTCCCGAACGGCGGCGTTCTCCGGCGTAGTCACAACGATCGCTTTGTCGGCACCCGCCACTGCGTTCTTGAAGCCTTGCTCAATGCCTGCAGGACAATCGATAATCACATAATCAAAATCCCGCTTCAGATCAAGCACGATCTGTCGTACCGCGTCTGGCGATATCGCATGCTTATCCTTCGTTTGCGCAGCAGGCAGCATATACAGTTCGTCAAACCGCTTGTCCTTCACCAAGGCTTGCGGCAAACGACAGCGGCCTTCAGCCACATCGATCAAATCGTAAATAATCCGGTTTTCAAGCCCCATGACTACGTCCAGGTTACGGAGACCGATGTCCGTATCCACCATCACGACCTTCTTCCCATGCAGCGCCAAAGCCGTCCCGATATTGGCGGATGTCGTCGTTTTCCCGACGCCCCCCTTGCCTGAAGTAATAACGATTGCGTCTCCCATTGGTTCCACTCCTTATCCTTCAAATGCGCCCAAATAACCCGAACTTGTACAAGTGATGGATTTTGTCAATTTCCATTTTACCGTCTTTCACATAAGCGAATTCCATATAAGCGTCAAAACTATCGCTAAGGTTCCACTCGTCCGGAGGACGGCTGATGATCCCGGCGATTCTGAGCTGTGTAGGCCGCATATGAGAGGCTGCAATAACAGCCTGCTCATTCCCGTCCATCCCCGCATGTGCCATACCGCGTAAAGAGCCCATAATGTATATGCTTCCCGAGCTTGAGATGCTTCCGCCCGGGTTTACGTCCCCTAAGAACAAGATATTTCCTTCATGCGACAGCGTCTGTCCCGATCGAACCATTCCTTTTACCATTTTGACATCACCAGATTCAGGTTCAGCCCGTTCATTCGAAGAATCCTTCGTTTCTACGGATTGAACTAGCAGGTTGCCTCTACAGCTGATGATACTGCGCACTTCATCTTTCTGCTCTTCCGTTACCACACGGCTTCCCAGCTTCACATGCACATGAATGATCGGTCCGGTCAAAATTTGTTGATGCGTTTTTTCAAGCTTATGCTTTAGTTCCGCTATTACATCTGAGAACTCGCAGGTATCGTCGAGCAAAAATACGAGCCCGTCTTTTACTCCTTTTATCGTTACATGATGTTTCTTTGCAGCCATAACCGCTCTTACCCCCTAAGCCTATACAATTCGGCTAGGCACAGGCGTTCTCCTGCTCCGGCACAGAAAATTATTCTTCCTCCGCCTGTTTCTGCGGAAGTCCCTCAAACAGCTTCCGTACCGGAACATAAACAGCCAGCGCAAACAGCAGGTTAATCAGCATGCTGGGCAGCATTTGATAAAAGAATACCCATTGGAAATCCGTATGAATAACGCGGAACAAACGATACAAGCCAAAAATGACCGAATCGTAAAACAAATTTCCCAAACCGATCACAAGCATACTGATCACGATGCTGGAATAGACCCGCCCCTGCATAAGACCAGCAAAATAACCGGCTAAACCAAGTCCGAACGAAACCGGGCCAAGCATAGGCGAATGATGAATGAAATCCTGCAGTATGCCGAAAATAAGTCCGAACGTAAGCGCCGTGTGGCGATGAATATACAGACCGATATAAAGAACAATAACCAGCATAAAGTGCGGAACGACATAAACCTTCGTTTGCCATGCAGGTGGTATCAACCAAGGCATCAAGGTGCTTTCAAGCAAAAACAGAACACCCAAAATCAACCAAAGCTTTGTATGATTCATGACGACTCACCCAGCTCCGGCACTTCAACGACGAATACTTCGCGAAGATGATTGAACGATGCGAATGGCTGTATGCTGGCCACGTAGGTGATGCCAAACTCACCCTGCTTTTTCTCGACGACCTGCCCCACTTCGATGCCCCGAGGGAATACGAGACCTCTACCGGAAGTAATGATCGTATCACCAGGCTGAAGCGGATCCTTAGGATCGATTTTGGTCATTAGCAGCGTCTGCGAATCGGAGTCGAAAGTCTCGATAAAGCCGAACGATTCGTTCTCCTTACCCTTCACCGTGACAGAGATGGCTTTGGACTCCAGTGACGCTTTATCGTCAATCCCGGTAAGCAGCTGTACGTCAGAATAAAAAGAAGATACGCTGACCACCCTGCCGATCAGGCCTTCCACCGACATGACAGCCATATTTGGCCTGATTCCGTCCTTTTCCCCAAGATTGACGGTCATCATCTTGTTGCCCTGATTAAAATAAACGACCTCGGCCATGCGGAATTTATAATCGTTCATTTGCTTTTGCCGCTCGGTAAAGCCGAGTGCATCCTGCAGCCGTTTGTTCTGCAGCTCGAGGTCGTTCAATCGAGTCGTGTCACGGGCGTACTTGGTCAATGTCTGCCGCAGCACCTGATTTTCCTCATAAATGGTGCTAAGCTGCCCGACATCTTGAAATAAACCAACAATGGCTCCGACGGGCTTGTAGATCAGTCCCTGGGTCCAAGAAATCGTATCCTTCAAAAATCTCTCAGGCCATGTATTATAATTTCGCTGCCCGAACGTAAGACCCATCAGTGCAATAAAGCAGATAAGGCCAAGCATCAGCAAGAGCAACCTCTTATTTCCCAATAATCTCAATGCTTACACCTTCCAACATGAGAGGCTGTAATTTTAGCGCCGAGCTTTGACGGCGAGACCAGATCTCGTCTTAAACAAGTGAATGTTATCAAGCGCCCGCCCTGTGCCGATCGCTACGCAATCGAGCGCGTTATCGGCCACAATCACTGGCATGCCAGTCTCGTTGGCAAGCAGCTTGTCCAGATTGCGAAGCATGCCGCCGCCACCCGTAAGCACAATCCCCCGGTCCATAATATCGGCCGCAAGCTCCGGTGGACATTTCTCAAGCGTTACCTTTACGGCATCCAAGATACTATACACCGTATCGGCAAGCGCTTCGGAAATTTCATCCGAGGTGACAGACATCGTTTTGGGAAGACCACTCACCAAATCGCGGCCGCGGATCTCAAATCTTGCTGGCGGATCCATCGGCAATGCAGAGCCGATCTCCATCTTGATTTGCTCCGCCGTCCGCTCCCCAATCATCAGATTGTACGTGCGTTTGATGTAATGTATGATCGCATCGTCCATTTCATCCCCCGCCACCCGAATGGAGCGGCTAGTTACAATACCTCCAAGGGAAATGACGGCCACTTCCGTCGTCCCTCCGCCAATATCGACCACCATACTGCCGGTTGGCTCCCACACCGGCAAATCGGCGCCGATCGCAGCGGCGAACGGCTCCTCGATCGTGTAGGCGTCACGAGCTCCCGCCTGCCGCGTCGCATCCTCCACCGCACGTTTCTCGACCGCGGTAATCCCGGACGGAACGCACACCATCACACTGGGATGGCGCTGAAACAGAAAGCGCTGCTTTTGCGCTTGACGAATGAAGTATTTGATCATCGTAGAAGTAGTATCAAAATCGGCAATAACCCCATCCTTCATCGGACGGATGGCACGAATGTTTCCCGGCGTACGACCGATCATCTTCTTCGCATCGTTTCCTACCGCTTCAATGGTTTTCGTATCGGTTCGAATTGCCACGACGGAAGGCTCGCGAACAACAATACCTTTTCCTTTGACATAAACCAATGTATTTGCAGTCCCCAGGTCAATCCCCAGATCTTTAGTGAATCCTCCGAACATGGTTGGTGCTCCCTTCTCTATTTAAAGACGCGCATTCCGCGGAATTAGTTTTCATTTTGATTAAATAACGGATTTTAGCTGCTTACTCGGACGTACCGCCTTGCAACGAAGCGTAACTCCTTATATAAGCCCATCTAAGTCCGTAATTTGGCGGTTACAAACCATCAGAACACCTGAGTTTAAACCGGAAGACCCGCTTTCTGATGCTTTCAGAAAAGCTCCGGCTGCAGCACAAACAAATCTTCAACAATTAGACTTCGATCAGAAGCTTTTCTTATTATATTACATCATTCCAAGCTCCTTCAAACTGACGAAGCGCTGATCGCCGATCACGATGTGATCCAACACGTCGATACCAACGATATCTCCCGCCTGTACAAGACGTTTGGTTATCTGGACATCCTCAGGACTCGGTGTGGGATCGCCGCTGGGGTGATTGTGTGCACATACGATCGAAGCGCTGCTGCGCTTAATGGCCGCGCGAAACACCTCGCGAGGATGCACGATAGACGCATTCAGACTGCCCATCGACAATGTCTCCTGCCCGATCACATGATTTTTGGTGTTCAGAAACAGACAAACAAAATGCTCTTTTTGCAAATAGCGCAAATCCTCCATCAAAAGCGACGCCACATCCTGCGGAGATCGAATGATCACCGTTTCGTTCATAGCGCTTCTGGCCATCCTGCGTCCCAGCTCGATACCGGCTTGAATCTGCAGTGCTTTGGCTGCGCCGATGCCCTTGATTTCGGTGAACTGCTCCATGCTCATATCTGATAGTTTCCGGAGTCCGCCGCTTTCCCTCAATAATCGCTGAGCGACATGGACAGCCGATTCCTGAAACGTACCCGTTCTGAGCAATATCGCAAGCAGCTCCGCATTGCTTAATGCTTGAGCCCCATACTGTATCATGCGCTCTCTAGGTCGTTCTTCGTTAGGGACATCGCGCAATGTATAATTGAGCGATTCCAATGCATTCCCCTCTTTCATGTGGTCTTGTACGAGCATTCATTATAACACGACACCCTCTCAAAAGACAGCAACCGAGAAACGCTCAAGCATGTCTGAAAGAAGCGACATCGGGAGCCCCACGACGTTAAAATAATCGCCCTCGATTCTCTCCACAATCGTGGCGCCGAGTCCTTGAATCGCATACGATCCGGCCTTGTCCATCGGCTCGCCCGTTGCCATATAACGACGAATGCGTTCATCCGTGAGTTCCTTCATCCATACGGCCGTTCTTTGATGGGCCACATGCTGCACCCCGGTCTGCAAATCGATACAGGCGACGCCGCTGTATACGTGATGCTCTCTTCCCTGCAAGGACTTCAACATACGAAAAGCGTCCGCTTCGTCCTTGGGCTTGCCGAGAATCTCTTCGTTCAATACGACGATCGTATCCGAACCGATGATAATACCCTCCGGGAGCTCCTGCAAATCCGCTTTACAACGTTCGTATACTGCCGACGCTTTGCGACCGGATAGCTGCTCCACAATTTGTTCTGGGGTAAGTCCTGGCTCCGTCGTTTCATCCACATCACTGACGATAATTTGGTAGGGAAGCTGCAAGGAACGGATTAACTCCTGCCGCCGTGGCGAAGAAGAGGCCAAAATCAATGGTTTGGTAGTAGTTAACGTCATAAAACGTTCCCTCATTTCGAATTTTTATATCATGTCCCGATCCTAGGATCACCGACTGTAAGTCAGAGCCACATCTATCATCTCGCTTATTCGCACCCGGATGTCCGCTTCCTTCCCGGGAAGCGGACAAGCTGCCGGCCTACAGTCGGCGGTGCAGCCAGAATCCGAGAGCCAAGCCCGCGATACTGATCAAATTCAGACGGATATACAGGTTCAAATCGTATCGGATCACTAGCAGATCAGCTTTAGGCTGCCAGGTTAATTCCACCGACTTGGTCAGGAACGACAATCCCGGATATGGAGCAAGAAGCTGGCCAACCAGCGTTCCGGCAACCAATCCGACAATCAGGAAGAGAATGAGTGTAAGCATATTCTTTTTCAAGATGTAGGATACCTCTTTCGGGAAAAATTACGAAACGAATTTTCTATGTATGCCACTGGCTATTATAGCATACCTGCCAGCAGCTACGCCGATTTTTGTCTAGAAAGGAATTGTGGTGAATGTTACCTAATTACAGAAGAAAAGGTGAGCTTGTACAATGGTAAGGAAAGGAGTGAACCGGATGCATAAGCCTTGGATGCGTGCCGCGCTTTTGACCCTTGCTCTTCTTGTGCTGCCTGGACAGGCGTCTGCCGCGAAAATTGTCGTCGATGCCGGTCACGGAGGTTATGATCCCGGCGCCATCGGCGTCAACGGGTTGCAGGAGAAAACGGTCAATTTGGATATATCCCGCAAGCTCAGAGACATCTTGGTGCGGCGTGGGTACGAGGTGGTCATGTCGAGGGATTCCGATGTGTATCTCTCCTTGAAGGAGCGGGTCGAATTTACAAATGCGCAGCATGCGGATTTGTTCGTCTCGATTCACGCGAACTCTTTCCCGAACCCGGGAACACGCGGTGCGTTGGTGCTGTACTATGATGATGCATATCCGCAATCGAGCTATCCCGCAAGTCCCGAAATGAGGGCACTCACTCCCCAAAGCCGGGAGCTGGCGACGAAGGTACTGGACTCCTTCGTCAAAACGGTTGGCGTGGAGAACCGGGGTCTTGTACCGAGTGCGGTCTATGTCGTTCGGATGGGCGGCATCCCGAGCATCCTTTTTGAGACGGCGTTCTTGTCGAATGCAGCGGATGCGGCGCTTCTGGCGTCGGATCCGGTACGCCAGAGCATGGCGCAGGGAATTGCCAGCGGCATTGAAGCTTTCATGCCGCCGAACATGGTGTTCCCGGACACCCGGGGACACTGGGCCCGCGAAGCCGTCTTGCGGCTGAATGCTCAGGGCGTTGTAGAAGGGATCGGCGACCGATTCGAACCGAACCGGCTGCTGACGAGAGCGGAATGGATGGCGATGCTCGGGCGGGTCTTCGACCTGCCGGCGTCCGGGACGGCGGGGAGCGCTTGCGGCCCCGGCGGCAAAGACACGGTCGCCGGGGCGGTCTATCGCAAGGACGGGTGCGGCACCTCGCAAGGGGCTGCCGCGTTCCGCGACGTGAACGCGGGGCATTGGGCCTTCGCCGCCCTGAACCGGGCGGTGAAGGCTGGCGTGCTGGAGGGATACCCCGACGGCACGCTGCGGCCCGACCGGCCCGTGACCAGGGCCGAGGTGGCCGCGCTGTTCCAGCGGCTGGCGAATGCGCCGCTGGAACAGCTGCCGAAAGGCTCGCGGCAGCCATTCAAAGACGTGCCGGCAGATTATTGGGCGGCAGGAGCAGTGGCTTCACTGAAGCAATCTGGCTGGATTAATGGCGTAACGGCAGAAGAATTCGAACCCGAACGTTTCATGACGCGGGCTGAATCCGCCGCGCTGATTGACCGATACATGGCTAGCCGCCCCAAGTAGTTCAAGTACGGATGGTTCTTAAAAACGTGCATTGGCAGCAAAGCAAATAAGCTCACCTTTCATTCGTCAAAGCGAATCAGAGGTGAGCTTATTTTATTATTGCACCGAAGCGCTCTTCAGAAGCTCCTTCTCAGCTACGAGATACTGCATCAAAGCCGTCTGAGCTTCCCAGAGGAGTGCATGGGACGGGTTTTTCTTATACTCATCGAGCGATACAACCGCGGTGTTGAGTGCACTGTTCATTCTTGGCAGTGTTGTACGTCCGGCTTCCTCTAAGCCATCACTAACGGCCGAAGCCGTTCCGGACCAGGTCTGATGCGTCGACTTGATCGCCTGCAGCGACTTCTCATCAAGCGCAGTCGGATTTTCCTCGCCTAAGTGGAGGAGCGTTTGTGCGCTAATCTGCTGTACCAGCTTTTCTCCTTGGCTCATGTAGCTTTGGAATAAATCGCTTTGGTTACCGTTCCACTTGATTTGAGATACAGCCGGAATGTCGTATGACTTGATCATGACCTCCATCTGCCTCTGCTGAAACTCCCGTGTAAGCCCAAGCGCTTCATCACGGCTCGAAGCCATGCCTACAAATACGGGGTACTTCTCCCCTGCTTCGCTAGCCGCAGCCAGTCCTTTCTTGCGGAAATCCGCCACGGCCGTCGCCGCGCTTTGTGAACTACTGAAGACGCCTCCCTGGAGGAAGGTGTACGTTCTTGCAGGCAGGTTGACAGCCAGTGAGGTCACGCCTGCATTCGTCGATCCCCCCGATGCTTTCGCTTCACCGCTATTGCCTGCCTGTACACTAGCCTCTTCTTGCACCTGGGCTGTAATGCCAACCACCGGTTGGACTTTCCCGCCATCCGTGACTTCGCCAGAGAACATGGACAGCACCAAAAAACCAAAGGCAACGCCCGTCACGACAGCTCCGGCTACCGAGGCGGTGATTTTCATCCACGAGCCTCCCCCGGATGAATTGGGATAATAGACGGACTCTTTGGTCTTATAGGCACTATACTCCCGGTTAGTCTTGCGTCCGCGCTTACGATCTAGCTCCAGATATCCGGTTTCCGGATCGACTTTCATGCTGTTTGTACGGTCTGATGCCGGTATCGTCTCTTCCATGCGATACGTCTCTGTATCGAATGAGCTTTGCCAGCCTCCAAAGTCCGTGGTGTAGTCGTTCAGAGGCTTTACCTCAATACGCTTCTTCTTCTCTTTCTCAATCCCTGCTGCTTGCTCTAGCGGCTCTTCCATCACACGGCGTTCCTCTACATGCAGCGGAATGACCTTAGATTGTTCCTTCTTCTCCTGCTGGGGTTCACGCTTCTCCCGCTGCTCTTGTTGTTCCCGGTCATTGAAACGAAACGTCATCCTAGCCTTGTTCACTGGCGTCAACTCTCCCTTGTCCATTATCTTATTACTAGACTATGAGAGTTGAAGAGAAAATAGAACTGTACATAAACAAGCCTCCGACACAATTCCGTCTAGCACACAACGGAATTCTTCGGAGGCTTTATTGTGCAGATTCAATCTTATTTCGGACTTTCAGCAAGGGCTTTGGCCAGTCCATCAGCCGCTTTCCAAATATCCCCTGCGCCCATCGTCAGAACCAGGTCGCCCGGACGCACAGAATCGTACAAATAGGCCTGTACCTGCTCCTTTGTTGGGACATAACGAACATTCGGGTTGCTGTTCTTGCGGATCAGTTCCACCAAATTGGCCGAGCTGATCCCTTCGATTTGCTTCTCCCCTGCCGGGGAATAGATGTCCGTAATGATCACCTCATCCGCATCCGGGAAGGCACGGCTGAACTGCTCAAACAGAAAATAGGTCCGCGTATACCGCTGCGGTTGAAACACGGCGATAATGCGCTTGCCCGTCGCTTTGGCTGCTTGGATTGTCGCTTCGATTTCAGTAGGGTGGTGTGCATAATCATCGATGACCAAGATGTTATTCACTTCACCCAGCACCTGAAATCGGCGCTTGGCTCCGCGGAATTCCGTAATCGCTTCCGCTACCTGCTCGAATGTTAGGCCCGCTTCCATGCAGGTAATGATCGTAGCCATCGCATTGTAGACATTATGCTTGCCGGGCACGGATAAACGAACCGTTCCGAGAAGAACTCCGCCTCCCACTACTTCAAACGTGACCTTTCGGTCGCCGAGGCATATGTTTCGAGCCATCACATCCGCTTCCGTATCGATCGCATACGTGATGACCTCGCTCTTGATTTGCGGAATCATTTCCTGCAAATAGACGTCATCCTTGCAAACGACCGCTTTACCGTCACTCTGCACCTGGCTTAAAAACCGGGCATAGGCGTTTTTCAAATTTTCAAAGTTGCCGTCATAGTTTTCAAGATGATCCGCTTCAATATTGTTTACCAGTGCGATACTAGGTTGGTACTGCAGGAACGAACCGTCGCTCTCATCCGCCTCCGCCACGACCCACTCGCCCTTGCCGGCTTTGGCATTACTGCCAACGTTCATGATTTCCCCGCCAATGATAAAGGTCGGGTCCTGTCCGCAATGCTCCAGCACCAAGGCAATCATGGATGACGTTGTCGTTTTTCCGTGCGCTCCCGCCACCGCAATGCCTTTTTTCGCATTCATTAGTCTCGCCAGCATTTGTGCCCGGTGCAAAATCGGGATCTTCAGCTCTTCAGCCGCGACCATCTCTACATTATCTTTAGACAGCGCCGTGGAGTATACGACGACGTCCGCTCCCTTCACATTCTGCGCTTCGTGTCCGATAAACACCTGCGCTCCCTTGGCTGCCAGCTTCTCCGTCAGCTCCTGCTGCGCCAAATCGGATCCCGATACTTGGTAGCCCATTTCCAGCATCACTTTGGCAATGGCACTCATACCATACCCGCCGATACCGATAAAATGGATATGCTCCGATGTATTCACTCGCGTTCTCACCAGCCTTTTTCAGAATCGGATTGATGCTTGATCCAGGAACGAACATCCCCTATCAAATATAACGTGCCCGAGACGACGGTAAGGTCGTCCTCTGCCGTCAAGCCCTTGACTCGCTCGAGCGCCGCCTTCCATTCCGGCTCTACGATCACTTCCACATCACTGCGGCCGTACTCATGCAGTAACGACCTAGCCAGTCCGGCGAGAGTATCTGCCGAGGCTTTCTTGTGCCAATTCGGCTCGGTAAGGATGAGAGTATTCACTATTGGTAGTATATGCCTGAAATAGCCAGAATGATTCTTGTTATCGAGCATTCCCATGACAAAATGAAGGTTTTTATACGAATATGTCTCTTTCAGCGCCTTCGCCAGCGATTCGGCCCCTTCCGGATTATGCGCTCCGTCGATCAAAATCCTCGGTGCTGTCGATACCATTTCGAGACGCCCAGCCCACTGCGTCCGTTTCAGAGCAGCAAGCAGAACCTCGTCATCTACAATTAAAGCATAATATTGGCGCAGCACTTCCAACGTCATCAGAGCGACGGAAGCATTCTCGATTTGATGCGCCCCGTTCAGAGAAATCGTCACGTCCGGCATGGCGCGAAACAAGCCTTTGAAGTCAAACGTCTGCTCGTCTTCTTTGGTTGAGACCGAATCATAACGAAATTCACGACCCAGCAAATAAAGCTTGCTTTGCTTTTCTTTGGCCTTTCGCTCAATGACTTCCACAACCTCCGGTTGCTTCACGGCGCTTACTACCGGAACACCGGACTTGATGATGCCCGCTTTCTCCGCTGCGATTTGCTCCAGGGTATCACCCAAAAAGTCCATATGATCATGACCGATGTTCGTGATCACCGAAACGAGCGGCGTGACGATATTGGTCGAATCGAGGCGCCCGCCTAAACCCGTTTCCCAGACGACAAAATCGGGAAAAGCCACACGCGCAAAATATTCGATAGCCACCACGGTCGATATTTCGAACATGGAGGGCTGCCCATACTTATCCGCCACTTGATCCACGACGGGCTTTATTTTATTAATGACCTGAAGCAGGTCTTCATCGGAAATGTTCTGCCCATTAAGCTGGATCCGCTCGTTATAGCTCTCGATGTAAGGGGACGTAAACGTCCCTACATGGTATCCGCCTTCTCGAATGACTTCCGACAAATAGGCGCATACCGAGCCTTTGCCGTTCGTTCCGGCCACATGGATGAATTTTAACCGGCGGTGCGGGTTGTCGAGCAGCTCCATGAGCTGCTCCATCCGTTCCAGTCCTGGCTTGATGCCTGCCAGGGGAATGTATCTTACAAGCCAATCCACCGCTTCTCTAACCGTCTGGAACGCTCCTGCCTGAGCAGATTGTTTAGCTTCGCTCATCGCAAGTATCACCCTTTCAACTCCGTCAGACGGGCAATCACTTTATCCCGCTTGTCGGCATAATCGGCGAGCTTCGCCTTTTCTTCGTCAATGACCTTAGCCGGTGCCTTCGCAATAAAGCCTTGATTCGACAACTTTTTCTCAATACGGTCGACCTCGCCCTGGAGTGTAGCCAGCTCTTTTTCCATCCGGGCAATTTCC
>NZ_JAFIBU010000001.1:4107500-4320000 GCF_017833255.1 Paenibacillus sp. PvR098 | reverse complement strand
TTTTCCTGAAGAACGAAGCCGTATCCACTTTTTTCTTTTCACGCTTAAACAAGGTACAATAGAAGTCGAGGTGATTTGCTTTCATGGAACTATTATTGAGGGTAGAAAAGCTAACCGGTGGCTATAGCCGGCAAAAACCGGTACTACATGACCTGACGTTCTCGGTACGCCCCGGAGAGATGGTTGGTTTGATTGGCCTTAACGGAGCCGGGAAAAGCACGACGATTAAACATATTCTAGGCTTGATGCAGCCGCATTCGGGTGAAATCCGTTTGAACGGACAACGCTTGGAGACTGATCCTACAGCCTATCGCCGCACGTACGCCTACGTCCCGGAAAGCCCC
Organism: Paenibacillus sp. PvR098; assembly: GCF_017833255.1. NCBI lineage: Bacteria > Bacillati > Bacillota > Bacilli > Caryophanales > Paenibacillaceae > Paenibacillus > Paenibacillus sp. PvR098. Next base: position 4,319,656 of record NZ_JAFIBU010000001.1, on the reverse strand, counting down.
CTGCTATATGAAGAGATGACGGTAAAAGAACATCTGGAAATGGCAGCGATGGCTTACGGATTAAAGATAGACGATTTCGAGCAGCGGGCCTCCGTGCTTCTCGAAGAATTCCAAATGAAGCCTTATCAAAACCGTCTTTCGGCGCATTTGTCCAAAGGCATGAAACAAAAGGTCATGATCATGAGCGCCTTTCTTGTGCAGCCAGAGCTTTATATCATTGACGAACCCTTTCTCGGCTTGGACCCCCTCGGTATTCGGTCGCTTCTGGAATTGATGGTAAAGGTAAAGAACAACGGAGCGGCTATACTGATCAGCTCCCATATCCTATCCACTATCGAGCGGTACGGCGATCGTTTCCTTTTACTCCATCAAGGACGTTTGACAGCGGCAGGTGATATGGACGCGCTACGTCACCAGGCAGGCATGCCGGCTGCATCCCTAGACGATATCTTCTGCAGCTTGGTAACCCGGGATGTGAAGGTCGAATGAACAAGAAGGAGCCTCCTAAGTCATCCAAAGATACCAGCCGTCTCTGGAACAAACGAACGCATGATTTCTTGCTCGAAATTCGGCCTTTTATCGGTTATGCGCTGCAAAGCGCAGCACTCACGATCGTCCTTCTGATGCTGGCCGGTTCTTATTTCTATACCCGGATCTTGTCGGAAGCTCCCGCCGGTTTCCCGTTTCGGGAGCTCGCTGCCCTTGTGCTGCTTCCTTGTCTGGCCTTGTCTCCGATCCGAACGTATCTTAAAGAAGCGGATTTGATCTACATGGTTCCAATGGAGGCGGAGATGTCCGCCTATATGCAGAAGGCTGCATCCCGTGCGTTTTGGACGCAGTCGCTTGCCCTACTTGCCGTCTGGACGGCAGCGTGGCCAATGTATGCCGTAGCAGCAGAAGAAAATCGAACAAGCTTTATCGTTATCCTGCTGGTGCTTGCCGCACTTAAAAAAGTTCTGCTCGTAAGCCGTTGGCAGGAGCTCAAATGGACGGAGCATCGGTACACGTTGGCCTGGTCAGCGCTTCGCTGGCTGATTGCCGGAGGACTGACATACCTGCTTCTTCTTTTGCCGCTTTGGACCGGGGCGTTCGTCGTCTCTACGGCGCTGCTATTGATATTCGGAGTATTACATTGGATTGATAAAAAGAGCATCCATTGGCCGCGGCTGATTGATACAGAAAAAAAACATCGAGCTTTCATCTTTCGATTGTTGAACCAATTCATTGATGTATCCGAGGTGCAAAGCCGTCCGCGGCCAATGCCGGCCCCAATGAAGCTGCTGCGCTTGCTCGGTGGATTCCGATTTGATTCTCAAGACACGTATCGTTATATGTACACCTTAGTATGGCTGCGCTCCGAATGGTTCGGAATTACTTTGCGGCTAACCGTGCTGGGAACGGTGCTCATCTCCTTTTCCCGAGGCATACTGATGACAAGTTTTCTGTTTATCTTGTTTACAGGCCTTTTGGCCATCCAGCTAAAAGAACTGCAAAAAGCATACCGTCATTCGGATTGGTCCTTCATCTATCCTCTGCCTGCGGACCTACGCATCCAATCGGCCCACAGCGTCCGATTTCGAATATATTCCGCTTGTACGACGGTCTTAACCATTCCTGCGTTTTGGGCGTTGCCTCATCCTTTATATGCGCCGGTGCTGTTTATAGTTGGATGGGGAGTTTCTTATTTGTACGGTAAAATAAAGCGGAAGCACTAAAAAAGCCGGAGCTTTTATTCTTTTGCACGTATTCGGCTTAACGTATAATGAGAGATGAATGTTGATCAAAGCCATACAGCAGAAAGGAACTCTGCATGAGAACAACCCCGTTAATAACAAAAGCGCCGAGGGCACGCGGCAGACGGAAAAAGATGTGGCTGTGGACGGCGGCCGGACTTCTTCTTTTTATCGCTCTCGCTTGCGCAGGAATTGCCACTTATGTGGGCTGGCAGCTAACTCATACCAACCCGGCCGCGCTGGACGACTCACCGGATCGATTAGGCTTGGCCTATGAGAACGTTCAATTTAAGAGCCGGGTAGACGAAATGAATTTAAAAGGCTGGTTTTTGCCGGGTAAAACCATCGAAGGGGACCTTTCAGAGAAGCCCAGAGTCATCATGACGCACGGGTACAACACGAATCGGCTGCAAAAAAGCGCTGAGGCGCTAGATTTGGCTAAGAACCTTACGGACCGAGGCTATAGCGTATTGATGTTCGATTTCCGAAACTCGGGAGAGTCGGATGGCAGCAAGACCACCATCGGATTTGATGAAAAATATGATGTGCTCGGAGCCGTCGATTGGATAATAGCCAATCACCCGGGAAAAATCGCTTTACTGGGATATTCGATGGGAGCCAGTACGTCCATTGTCGCGGCAGCAGAGGAGCCTAGCGTATCCGGTATCGTGGCCGACAGTCCTTTTAACCATCTAGGAATGTATTTAGAGGATAACCTTCCCGTATGGTCTAACCTGCCTCATTTTCCATTCACTCCGCTCATTTTGGGCATATTGCCGGGACTGATCGGTGTGGATCCTGACCAAGTGGACGGATTCGCAGCAGTAGACCGGATTTACCCGCGACCGATACTTTTCATTCACAGCACCAAGGATGCTTCCATTCCGATCTCAAACAGCGAATCGCTTTGGGAAAAACACAAAGATCGTTTTGAATTGTGGGCTACATCTGCGGAAGGGCACGCCAAAAACTATCCCCCTTTAAAAGAAGAATATATAGAACGGATCACAGCATTTTTGGAGAAACTGTAAGGGTCCGTTCCATTCCGTACAAGAGCAGCTGTTCCCTATGGAAACAGCTGCTTTAAGTTACAACAATCAAGATAATATCGAAAATGGGGATTTTGGGAGGAATAAGGTTATCCCGCTGCATTCTGTGAGAATGTGAACGGCAGCTCCTTACTTAATAGTCGAGGAAGCGTTCCCTCACCTTCGAATCAGGAAGCATGCATGCATCGCTTCGACCGAAGAAGCGGTACCGATGACGTGCGATCCAATCATATACCGCATCCCGCACAGGCCTTGGCACAGCAATAAAAGCGTACAGCATCGGCCAACCGCCGCCGAGTCCCCGGAATACCCGAAGTCCCGCGGTTGACCGCGTATAAACCTTTCCCCGATCCAGAAGGACGAACGTGCTCAGCGCATCCGGATCCATGCCATGATGAAGGAGCAGCTTCCTGCCGGTATCCGATTGGATGGCGACGAACCGAAATCGGGCATTCCGGTCGCGCGGAAGAATAAACTGCACGATCCGCTGGCAAAAACCGCACACTCCATCATAAAAAATGAGCGGATTTCCGTCCTCCATCCCCTGGGACGTATGCTCCTCTTGCGTTAGCTCCTTCATCTGATCTCCCATGCAGACACTTCTCCACTCCTTCCGACGTTACTGCTACAGCTTAGCCGTGAAATCCCGTACCGCTTGCGCAAGCTCCTGAGGCGTTTCCATCATACTCACATGACCAGCGCCTTCCAGTGTCTTGGCGATGATATGTTCTCCACTCACGGAAAAGGTTTTCTCCGGCGCAATGAGCTGATCCCCCGCTCCGGCCAACAGCAGTACGGGCACCTTTGCGCCGGACAATACGTCGTTCCGGTCCGTCCTTGTGCGCATGCCTTCCAGCGTACGAACCGCCCCTTCCGGACTCGTTCCCAAACCGATTTGTTTGGCTTTGTTAACTGCTTCCGGCATCGACTCCACATGAGACGGGGCAAATAGTTTGGGGATCAAGCCTTCTAGAAATACGGGAAGCCCCTGCTCTTTTATCGTATCTATTGCTTTTAGCCGGCCTTCCTTTCCCTTCTCATCATCGGGATACGCCGTGGAATGCACAAGCCCAAAACCCAGCAGCTTCTCCGGATGCTTCTCAGCGAGCGCCAGCGTCACATAACCGCCCAATGAATGTCCAAGCACGACGGCTTTGCCGCAATTTTTCTTCTCCAGCAGTCCCACAATGTCTTCTGCCATCGACTCCATTGAATACGTACCTTCCGGCGCTGAGGAATCACCATGTCCACGCAGATCCGGCACGATCAACTGGCAGCTTCCTTCCAGCATCGGAATCACCTCTTCCCAATAGGACGAGCTTCCGCAAAATCCATGGAGCAGCACCACCGGTGTCCCTTCTCCCTGCTCGAAATAACCCAGCTTGACTCCGTTTACGTCCTCATAACGCTTATCCATCCCGAGTCACTCCATTCATCTCATCTTTATGTAATCAGCAGCAACAATAAGTTTAGTATGTGTCTGTTTCTTAAACCTATTATACCCGTTTTACCCGAGACTTTCCTCGATGAATCCGTATTGGGCACCCCCTGCCATGAAAAAAACCGACCCTCCTAACGCATTCGTTAGTCATCGGCCGGCCCGTAAAAACAATCTCGTCGTCCTATTTATTTTACCAACTCGTCGACAACCGAGTCCACGGTGAACCCGCTAGGTTCTGCTACCGGCTTATATTTGGAGGAAACATACGTTTCTGCTTTAGGCTCCGTAATGACCGTCGCGTTCATGCTGTCCGGCTTCGGATCAGTCAGTGAATAGGTGATGATCGCTCGGCCGTCGTGTTCGAATCGAATAGCGTCAATGGTAATACCGTAGCCTGCGGTCGGCTTCTGACCTCGGGAAAGGACAACCTTGTTGACATCGTCGTTCGCTTGTTCAACCGATACCTTGACCTGTTCCTGCTGCGCCGGATGCTCTGCATGCGACTCGACGAGACGGATCGCATTGTGCACCCATACCGCCGCTTCCCCGCGAGTCATCTCTCGCTTCGGATAAAACTTACGATCCTCTCCTACCTTGGCGATCTGGTGCAGAACGATCCGCTGTATGCTGTAGCTGAGCTTCGCATCGATTTCCTTCTCATCTTCGAAAATAATCAGCATTTTGATAACAGGGTATGTTCCTTTCGTATCCATAGCATGAATCATCAGATCAGCAAACTGCTCGCGAGTAATGGTGCCGTTAGGATCGACATCCTTCGGAATCGGCAGCCCGTTCAAGTGAGCATTCACAAAAGACTGGGCGTACCAGGCATCGTTAGGAATATTCGTATAATAATCCGTAGCTTGCGGAGCCTTGACGAACAGCATAGCGTTGATGTTGATATCCAGCCCATTGACCAGCATGTGAACCGCTTGAGCATAGCTGACTTTGCCCATCGGAACAAAATGCTTACCGTCCATGCCGCTTACGATTCCCCGCTCCTTCAATGTCATAATCGGAGTTTTATGATCCTGATCCAAATCAACGAACGCAAAAGACGACCCGGCCGTCAGGCTGCCTAAAAGCGCCGTCGCCGATAAAATCGTAATTATTTTTTTGATCGACATAAGATCCATCCACCTCTGCTTTATATTAACTCCGGAGTTACCTTCTAAACGTAACTGTTCGTAAAAAGGTTGCACCGCGTTATTCCTACATCGCCCTTTGCTGAATTCGTATCCCCGCCTTCTTCTCTAATCGCTGCGTCAATGTTTACATTTTGCTTTAATTTCTTTTACGGGCGCTCGCAAAAATCCTCAAACCGACGCGCCTACAAATTACAGCTGAACGGAGCGATTGCCATGGAACATCATCCGATACAAGGTCCTGCAGGCCGGGGGGAGGAACGGCAGACGCACCGAAGCCGGAACTCAACAACACAGCCTGAGAAGCTTGCCAGAAAACAGCCTGTCGTCCATCAACTGCGACTCTGGATCCTGCTGCTGCTTATACTGACGATTGTGGCCGTCATCATTGTAAATACGCATAAGACGCTTCCCGAAGGAATTGCTTACGAGGGTGCTCCGCATCAGGTAGAAAACATCGAGTTTTTGTATGACCTCACTTATCCTAAGGACGGGGCAACCGTGACCGAGCAGACGATTTATAACCGAATCCTTCAGGCAATTGATGAAGCGGAGTCCTTTATTGTGATCGACATGTTCCTGTTTAACGGGTATGTCGATCAAGGCCAATCTTTTCCTCCGCTCAGTGCCACGCTGACGGACAAGCTGATTGCCAGAAAGCAGGAGCGTCCGGAGCTGGAGATTGTATTCATTACCGATGAGATCAACACCACCTACGGCTCGCACCCTTCACCTGAGCTGCAAAAAATGGAGGCAGCCGGTATTGCAACAGTGATCACGTATCTGGACCGTTTACGTGACTCTACCCCAATCTACTCAGGGCTGTGGCGTACCTTTTTTCGTTGGTTCGGCGAGTCGGGGAGCGGTTGGCTGAAAAACCCGCTAGCCGAATCGGCGCCCGATATTACCGTCCGCTCCTACCTGAAGCTGTTTAACGTAAAAGCGAATCACCGCAAAGTGATCGCTACGGAGCAAACAGCCATTATTTCTTCAGCCAACATTCACGATGCCAGCGCCTTACATTCCAATGCCGCTTTCGCGGTGAGTGGCGGCATCATTACCGATGTACTAGCCAGTGAGCAGGCGGTATCTAACATGTCCGGGGGCCCGGAATTGCCGTCTAATCCTGTCCGTGAAGAAGAAAAAAGCGGTGACATAACGGTACGTCTGCTGACGGAAGGGATGGTGTACAAGCACGTCCTTGAGTCCTTAGCTCAAGCTGGAACCGGGGATACCGTGTGGATGGGCATGTTCTATCTCGCTGACCCCAAGGTCGTGGATGGGCTGCTGGAAGCTTCGGACCGTGGAGCGGATGTGCGACTCATCCTCGACCCCAACGAAAATGCGTTCGGAAACGAGAAGATCGGCATGCCGAATCGCCCCGTAGCCGCACAGCTGCAGGAACAATCAGAGGGCCGCATCCAAATCCGGTGGTTCAATACGGCCGATGAACAATACCACGCCAAGATGACCGTGATTGCCGGTCCTTCCCAAACCGTTATCCACAGCGGTTCAGCCAATTTAACGAAACGAAATTTGGATGATTTGAATTTGGAATCCAACCTAATGATCGAAGCTCCTGCGGACAGCGAGCTGTCAGCGGAAGTACTGCAGTACTTCGAGCGTTTGTGGACCAACAAAGATGCGGAGTACACGCTGGATTTCAATGCATTCAAGGATAAGACGGTCCCGCTCAAAAAATGGCTCTACCGTTTGCAAGAGACGCTCGGATTTACAACCTATTAAGCAAGCTCGAGCAAATAAAGGGAAGGGTCCCGGATGATATCCGGACCTTCCCTTTATTCATGCAGATCACGTTATTCTAACGATGCAACTTGCCCGTTGTTCCCGGTGGATCATCTCGACAGCTTTGTCGTAATCCGCTTCCTCTACGACTGCGCTTAGCGTGTATTGCAGCGCCCGGTCTTCTACTCCGTCGTTACTACTTTCGTGAGCGAACTCGTTTACTGGTTCGAAAATCCAAATATGCTGTTCCTTCATAGCAGCCCATTCCTCCCGCCGAGAAGTAAGACGCGCCTTCTGCAATTGGAATCGGCAGCAACAGCGTCGAATCTTGGCTGTAAAGGTACTTTCAACGATCCCCCCTCAATTTGTCCTAAATTACACATTTTTCGTTTAACCGATCTTATGATAAGCTTTTCTCATGAGCCTGATTATCCGGAAAGGAACAGAGAGCCCTTGATGAAAAATAGGTATCTGCTTTTTATCGCTGCGTATCTGCTGTTGTTCACGGCCTCGGTATACATAAACGGTTCCCGCGGGCCCGATCTGTTGATGACGGATGTAAGCCGGATTGAATCCCGCAAGGTGACCAAAATCGTCCCGGCGAATGATCTCAAGAGCCTGCAGGAGACGGTTCGCGAAGCGGCCCGGCAGGGACTGCCTATCTCCATTGCCGGGGCTAGCCACAGCCAAGGCGGCCATACATTCTACAAGGACGCCGTTGTACTGAGCATGAAGCCTTTCAACCGGATGGTACACTTGGACGAAAAGCGGCGCATACTTCGCGTACAAAGCGGTGCGACATGGGCCGACGTTCAGAACTATCTGAATCCCTATAACCTGTCGGTCCGTGTTATGCAGTCCTCTAATATCTTCACGATCGGCGGATCGCTCAGCTCGAATGTGCACGGACGGGACCTTCACCACGGCCCGGTGATTGAGACAGTGGAAAGCTTCCGACTGCTCATGGCGGACGGCGCCCTGCGGAACGTAAGCAGAGAAGAGAATGAAGAACTGTTTGGCCTCGTCATCGGCGGTTTCGGTCTGTTCGGCGTCATTGTCGATGTGGACCTCAGGGTCACAGATAATCCGATCTACCGGATCGATACGTTCATGACCGATTACCGTTCGTTCCCGGACTGGTTCCACAGCGAAATACTGTCCAAACCCGAAGCCGAGCTGGCCATCGCGCGATTGTCCGTAGCTCCGGACAGCTTGCTGAACGAAATGTATGTAACCACATATACAAGGACTGATGAGAAAGCAGTACCTGCTCTAACAGAGTTACAAGAGGAGCGTTTTGTGGAGCGCAACAAGTTTTTGTTCGGTCTGTCGCGCAAATGGGATTGGGGCAAAAACTTCATCTGGACAGTTCAAAAAAAGATGTTTGCCGATGCCCCTAAGGGAGAGCTGATCACGCGCAACAACGCAATGCGGCCTGAGATCGAGTTTCTGGAGCATCGATCCCCCACGGATACGGACATCCTGCAGGAGTATTTCGTGCCCGCAGACCGTTTCCCCGCTTTTGTAGACGAACTAAGAACGATCGTCCGGCAAGAGAAGGTCAATCTGCTGAACGCTACGGTCCGTTATATCCGGAGTAATGATGAAGCTCATCTCTCTTATGCAAGGCATGACGGTTATGCCGTTGTGATCTTAATCAACCAGAAGCTGTCGGACCAAGGGCAAGTACATACCGAGAAAATCACGCAGCAGCTTGTGGATGCGGTGATACGTAACAGCGGCACCTATTATTTAACCTACCAGTCCTATCCGACACCAGAGCAAATGAGGCAGGTATACCCAAACACGGACAGCTTCTTTGGCGCGAAACGACATTATGATCCGGACGGGCTTTTCCAAAATTTATTTTACGAGAGGTATGCCCATTATGGAAGATAACCCATTACTCAGAAGTCGCGAGCTCGCCATTCGCAGCCTGATGATGTCTCAAAGCGCAGCGCTGTTCGGAAGCGGATTAGTCTTTCCGTTTTACCTCATTTTTATCAAAGAGATCGGAGCTGGATTTACTGAATACGGCCTGGCTTACGGCTTATTTACCATCAGCTCCTCCCTGCTCCACACCAAGCTCGGCGCTTGGTCCGATCGATACGGCAGGAAAACGCTGCTGCTTTGGAGCGCTTGGGGAATGGCTGCGCTGTTCTTATTTTTCCCCGTGGTGACGGGAATCTGGCAGGTCTATGTACTGCAGATACTGATGGGGCTGTGCGGAGCTATGCAAAAAACCGGCGAAAAGGCGCTGCTGGCCGATGTCACGGAAGGCCCGGGCCGGGGGCGGCAAATCGGCTCCTATCACGGCTGGGTAGGCTTGTTCTCGGGGCTGGCGGTCATAGCGGGGGGCTTTTTGATCGATTTCTTCACGCTCGATCTGATCTTCTATATCGGCTCGCTATGGATGTTCGTGAGCGGACTTCTGCTGCTTCGTATGGACGATAAAAGGTAGAAAAAACACGATAAAAGCTCCGGAAAGGATGTCTCTTCCGGAGCTTTTATCGTGTTTTGGGTCGGAAACCGCGATGGAGTGAATTCCTTTCAAAAGATATCCAATCAGTTCCGCCAAGGGGCAATCTTACGTTCAAACACCTTCAGCAATTGCGTCAGCAGTACGGAGAAGACCATCAAAACGCCGACATAACCCAAATATTCTGCGGTACGGAATAGTTCGGACGCATGCCGGATGGCATACCCTATTCCTTTATTTGCTGCCAGCATCTCAGCTACGACAACCGCAATAAGCGCACGCCCAATGGCCAAACGAATTCCTGTAATGATATAAGAAAACGTGGATGGGAAGATAACTTCCTTAAACATTTGAAATTCATTGGCTCCATAGGAGCGGGCAGCTTTCATCAGAGACGGGTCGGTTGTTTTTACCCCCGCCATCGTATTAATTAATATAGGAAAAACTGCCATAGTAAAAACCATCATAATTTTTGATAAAATATCCAAACCGAACCATAAAACAAACAGCGGCGTTAATGCCACTACAGGTGTCGTATAGAGCGCAGTAATGATGGGATCGAAGGAATACTCAAGCTTTCTCCAGTATCCTAAGGCTAACCCCAAAGGGATCCCGATCATCGCCATGGCCAGTCCAATCCCCGCTTCCAAACCGCTTATGGCCAAATGCCCGAATACGCTGCCGTTAATAATAAAACCCCAGGTTTGAACCATAATTTTACTGGGCCAGCTGAACATAAAAGGGTCGATCATACCCACCAGTCCACAGATTTCCCATACGATTAAAATACTGGCTATGGTGACAAACGGATAAGTCCAGGCAGGGGTTATTTTCGATTTTTTCTGGGCAATCGGAGTGGATACAGCCGAGCTAAGTGTTTCCAATTTTGCCATCTATACTTCCCCCTTCTGATACTGTCTAGTGACTTCCCCTTTGAGGTGATTCCAGATTTGAGATTTGTATTCTTGGTATTTGGGAAGTAATTTGGTTTCTAACGTCCTAGGATAAGGGATGTCAATTTTTAAATCTTCAATGATTCTGCCGGGACGAACGGTCATGAGAAAGATCCGACTGGACAAAAATACGGCTTCATCAATGGAGTGTGTTATGAAAATAACGGTCTTTTTCTCATTGAACATGATTTTTAATACTTCTTCCTGCATGATCTCGCGTGTTTGCTCATCAATAGCGGAGAACGGCTCATCCATTAATAATATTTTGGGATTCACCGCAAAAGCGCGTGCAATTCCCACTCTCTGCTTCATACCCCCTGACAGTTGATGAGGATATTTACCTTCAAACCCTTCAAGCCCAACCATCCGGATATAATGCATCACATGATCGCGTATATCCTTTTCCGATTTGCCTTGCAGCCTTAACCCAAAAGCCACATTTTGAAAAACGGTATGCCATGGCATCAATGCAAAATCTTGAAAAACCATAGCCTTTTCTCCGCCCGGACCCTCAACACGGTGTCCGTTAATATGAATGGAACCAGTCACCGGACGAATTAACCCATCCAATGTGTGAAGCAGCGTGCTTTTACCGCACCCGCTGGGTCCGATAATAGAAATAAATTCACCTTCGTAAATTTCTCCCGAAGCATCCTGAAGCGCGTGAACCTGATTGGGTTCACCCTGGTTATATATGACATTCAGATTTTCAAAGTTCATTAACGGCGCGGCTGCTGTCATCATATTACTCCTTTGTCCAAAATTATCGTTTCTTTGAAAAGCTAGGGGCGGGGCGGTCCCCCCCCCTAGCCTGATTTATTCAGCGTAGTACTTGTCATCAACAACTTGTTCCACCGGCAGATCGTTTTTGATTCCACCAATCTCCTTGACCGCATCAATGGCCCACTGCATGCCTTCTATATTTAATTTCCCCTTCTCCGGGATGGCGTCCAAAGCAAAATCAAACGACTTCGTCGTAACTTCCTCATCCGTGCCAAGCGATTCTACGCCGATTTTGATGGCTTCTTCGCGATTCGCAGGATCTTTAATGAAGCTGATTCCTTCAGCGGTGGCCGCCATGAAAGCGCGAACAACCTCCGGCTGATCTTTAATAACGGTTCCATTTGCAGCTATGACATCCTGATTATAATTCAACAGCTCCTCGCTCATCACCGCTAACCGTTTCATTCCAGCCTTCTCGCCGTTAACGTCGTTGGGCGGTTGAAGCAGCGTTCCCTGCACCTGACCGTTTCTTAAAGCGGTTAATCTGGCGGGTGTTGCTCCGGCGGAAACTATCCGGACATCTTTATCGGGCTCAAGACCATGCTGTTTCAGCCACCAACGCGTAATAATGTCCACGCCGTTGCCCGGTTGTAACACAGCCACGGCCTTCCCTTTTAAATCCTCAGGCTTGTTAATTTCGGGAGCAACAAACATAGAAAATAAGGTTTTATTGCTTAATGTCCCAACAACCTTTACATTCGCCCCTTCAGATACAGCAGTTATGATCGATTCCGGGAGGCTTGCAATAAATTGAAAGTCCCCTGATTGCAGGCCCCGCAAGGCAACAACCCCGCCGTCCACCGATTTAATATTCACCTTTAAGTTATGCTTTTCAAAAAAACCTTTTTGGGCTGCTACATGCCATGGTAAAAAATCGATCGTATTGGATACCGTGGCTATATTTACTTCTACGACTTGATCCGGCATGGTTTTTTGATTTTGCTCACTTGCATTCTGGCTGCTGTCTGGTGTCGTGTTCGTTCCACAGGCGGTTAATACAGACACAAGAGCTATTAATGCGATTAACATAACGGAAAAGCCTTTTCTTCTTCTCAATTGGATCCCCCCTGACATGATCTACGTAGCACTACAAGGACTTATTCAATGTAATATTGTTCATCTACCACATCCTCGACCTTTATGTCCTTGGTCAACGTTCCCGCCTCTTTAGCTGTATCGATGGCCCATTTGATACCATCCAAATTCACCTTTCCTTTATCCCCATAGGAAGGTAGAGCAAACTCCAGTGATTTGACAAAATCCTGTTCCTTTGTGTCTAAAACCTTACTGCCGATCTGAACCGTTTCGGAACGATTGGCCGGGTCTTTAACAAAAGCTATGCCTTCTGCGGTTGCTGCCATAAATGCCCGGGCTATTTCCGGATTATCTTTCAATAGAGTTCCGTTGGCGGAAATAGCGTCATGGTTATAGCTTTTCAGCTCGTCACGCATTAAACCAATTTTCTTCAACCCGGCTGCCTCTGCTTGCAAATCAGTGGGAGGGCTGAGCAAGGTCACCTGCGCCTGCCCTGTTAGCAGAGCCTGTACCCGAGCCGATACACCGCCCGCGGAAATGATGCGTACGTCTTTGTTAGGCTCAAGTCCTTTCTGTTTCAACCACCAGCGCAATATGACATCTGTTCCGTTGCCAGGCTGTAAAACCGCTCCTGCCTTCCCCTTTAAATCCTCAATATTTTGGATATCCGGGGTGACGAAGATCGTATACATCGATTGATTTGTTAAAGCGCCGATGACCTTTACATTCGCTCCTTCCGAAACTCCGGTAATGGCCGGTTCTGGCAGTCCTCCGAGAAAAGCAAAGTCGCCTGTTTGAAGCCCTCTTAACCCAACAACGCCGCCCTCTACTCTTGTAAATTCCACATCAAGATTATATTTGTCGAATATCCCCTTCTGATCGGCTATATGCCAAGGCAAAAAATTGATATTGGTCGTCGGGATGCCCACCTTGATCTTCGTCATTTGATCGGGCATTTTCTTTATTGGATCTGCACTTTGTGATTCAGGCGTCGTTTGGTTTGCTGAGCCTGAACCTTGCGAATCTATCGTTGTATTTGCTCCATTGCTGCAGCCTGCCAAAGTGAATATTGCGCTAAGAATAAGGCTCATGAAAAAAACAACTTTAGGTTTACTTTGGATTTTTGTCATAGGGCCCTCCATTTAAATATAATTGTAAGCGCAATCAATTAAGCGAAAAAGATATATCCAATCCTATTCGTAGGGGAACAATTCAAAACTGGATGCGGTGATCGTATAACCCTTTTTCTACCGTTCTCATGTAATCGACGGCTTCCTGAATGCCGATAACATCAGCGTACTTCGCATTCATATCGAACAAGTTCATTGCGTGCGATGCCTGACCTCGATCAAAGGTACATTCCTCAACAATGGCTATTTTATAATTATATGAGAAAGCATCAATCACACTTGCCCTTACACAACCGCTTGTCGTGGTTCCGCATATCAGCAAGGAATCGACCTGCAAATCCGTTAAAAATCCGATCAGCGGGGTTGCAAAAAATGCGCTTGGCTTCAGCTTCTCGATAACGATTTCACTTGCTAGAGGCGCAATCTCCTTGACGATATCATTGCCTCTAATCCCAGGAATACCTCCACCCTCGTCCGAACGGCTGTTTTTTCGTCTCCATCCACCAGCATCAAATCCATCGGGCCTCCTGTCTTTGCCAGTGGTATAAAATACAGGAATGTGTTTTTCACGCGCATCACGAAGTAATGTTTGGATATGAGGAATGGCTTTCCATCCTTCTTCTCCACAGCTGGTGCGCCATGTCTTCACCGATTCCATAATCGGTTCGTCTTGATGTCCGCAAAACGCATAATTAACATCCACCACTAATACAGCAGGTCTTTTTCCAAGCGCTGCCTTTACCCCGTAACCGGAACTCCCAAAAACCTGTTTATCTCTTGCAGTCAAAAAATCATCCCATACCCGCATGTCCAATACCCCCCATAATTGATAATAGCCATTATGCTCCTCTCAGAGCCTGATGGGGCAAGAGCTTGATTGACGTCATGTCACACATCAAGCTTACTTGGTGTCCAGCAAACTGCAATAATATCTCCATCGGCTTGCCATCGGTCCTAAAGCGTCTTTAATCTGAAGCTCCGCTTCCTCTTGACTCATGCCGCGAGGAGTTCCTGCCATCGATGCTTGCCAGGTTAATTTAGCCTGATACTCCATCCATATCGCAAAAACTACCGCTTGCTCAATACTGTCCCCTACTGTACAGACTCCATGGTTTCGCAGATGGACGGCAACGTGGTCCCCGAGAGCCTGCGCTACACCAGCGCCCTGCTCATGTGTCACAATTTTAAGCGATGATTCAAAGACCGGGATTTCTCTCGCTGCTATAGCAGCCATGACGCCCTGCATCGGCAAAATGCGCATCCCTAAATCACATAGCACGGTGGAGATCGGCTGATGGGTATGGACTACCGACATCACATCTGGACGAGCTTTGAAAATCTCCGTATGAAGGACGACTTCATCAGGAGGATTCAACCCTTCACCCTCGACTTTTCTTCCTTCTAAATCCACTATGACGACTTTGTCAGCTGTCATATCCAACAGATTCCCCATATCCAATCCTCTTGCCTTAATCAGCACAAGATCCGTTTCGGGTATGCGGGCGCTAACGTGTCCCAAATAATCCGACAGCTCCAGCTTGGCCAAAATTTTACAGCCCAAAGCAATTTTTTCTTTCAGCTCCTGTACAACCGCTTGATCGATACTTTCCAATCCTTTCATCCCAGCACCCCTTTGTCATCATTAATTAAATGGAAGCGGTTACCCCGAAGGGAATACGACAGCCTCATTTTTACAGACTTTTGAATCGGAATTTTTGAAACATAAGCTTAGCAACGTTCACCCGTTATTGTAAGCGCTTCACATTCAGGTGGACGGCATGCTCTCTTTCTAACCCAGGTCATGTGAGAATTTGTATTTTCAAGTATGTCACTAATGATATTTCATAAGTACCACACATTCAAATTGATTATTTCGATACCAACGTATTAAGGAAATCTATAAGTTCCATACACCTACATTATCGTCTTCTATTGTGAGCCAGAAGGATTCTGCATGTTCATTCGATGCAGCCGGATCGTCAAAATCAGCATCAGCCCACCAATGAGTGCGCAGACCAGCGCCATAGAGTGAAGCTCGTTTGTAGCGATTTCCGTACCAAAGACATTACCCAGCAAGCTGGATGAAAGTATGGTTCCAATATAACGTGAAGTCATTAAGAGACCCGAAGCAGCGCCGGTTTCTTCCGTGGAGACGAAGGAATATAAAGCGGTTTGCAAGCCCAAATTATTGATTCCTGTGCTTATTCCGAGAAAAGACAGCGCGACAAAGAACCAGATCAGTCCAGAGTTATCTTGAACCGTCATGAACAGAAGCATTCCTGCGATCACGGTCAGTGTCCCGAGTAACAGGGGATACTCCGAACCTCTGTTATCCAGCCATCTTGCAACAATGGGTGTAATCAACACGGCGAAGCCGGAGAGGAATAACATCGACAGCCCGGCTTGTTGTGTATCAAAATGCCGGGCATTCTGCAAATACATAGGAATGCCAAAGGTGATGGAATAAAACACGATGTTCACCAGAACGAATTGAACGTAGATCAGAGTCACATGCATGTTATTTTTTAAGAAATGAATATCAATAAAAGGCTGGGCTTGACGAATTTCAAACCGATAAAAGCAAAAACCTAGCGCTAACCCGACACCGAGCAGCCACCAGTTCCCTCCGTTACTTAAGGAGAGTAAAAAAAACAGCCATACAAAAACCAGCAAAGAAAACAGCACAATCCCCCAAAGATCGATTTTCATTGTCATCTTTTGCTTTGAATCTGCGGGCATGACTTTTATAGCCAAGAAAAACGAGACAAGAATGACAGGAAAATTAATTAAAAAAATAGCCTGCCAATCGCCGTAATGAATCAACAATCCACCTATGGAGGGCCCAAAAGCGGCTGATGTAGAGGAGAACACCGATAAAATCCCAAGCGCACGTGCTTGATTTTCCGTAACCACGCTGCGAACAATACTCATTCCGGATGGAAAAAGCGCAGAAGTCCCAATTGCTTGAATGACACGAAAACCCAGCAGCCAATGAAATCCCGGGGATAGAGGCGCCAATATGGAAGAGCCGGTAACCAGCAGCAAACCTAAGAGAAACAGCCGTTTTCTTCCGAACAAATCGCTAAGCTTCCCTAGCACCGGCTGGCTAATGGCACTTGCCAAGTAATACGTCGAAATCAACCAGGAAATATCCATGAAGGAAAGTCCAAAATCCTCTTGAAGACGGGAAAAAGCTACAGATATCATGGTAGTGTTTAAAGGATTGAGGATAAATCCCAGAGCTACGGCAATGATTAAAAGCCGGCGTTTCTTTTCGCTTTGTTCCATTTCCAAGCCTCCATTATTTATCCTCTATCGAATGAGTTACCCATGTCATGTCTGATCGACGCTAAGTTCATTATGAACTTTTGAGTGCCAATTCGCAAACAATGATGGTAAAATAATGAAAGAAACTAAGGAAATTCAAAGGAGGATGTATGAAATGGGTTTTGTTTCCGAATGGGTACAATATGGAGAACAAGGGGAATATATTGGATATGCCGCCAAACCGGCTCAGCCGGAATCTGGTCTGCCAGCGGTTATGGTGCTGCAGGAAATTTTCGGTGTGGACGAACACATTCAGGATGTAACCGACAGGCTGGCCCGAGCAGGGTATACGGCCTTCGCACCGGATCTGTTCTCTCGAAACGAAATACGTCCAAACCATTTCACAGCTGAGAGGATCGAAGCTGCCAAAGTGTTTATGGACCAGCTGCCTCCCCCAGGATGGCGTGATGTGAATGCAAGGAACAAGGTTCTTTCCTCTTATTCTCAGGAGCAGCAGAACCGTATCGTCGAAACGATTGAGGCCATGTTCGCCGCCACTTCGCCGGTTCAACACTTGGAACAGATCTTGGCAACAAGCCGGTTTTTGCAGGAGCAATATGCTTCAAGCCGGGGAGCCAAGGTCGCAGCATTAGGTTTTTGTATGGGCGGCGCTTTATCCGGTTATGGTGCGGTCCATGATCCCCGATTGTCATGTGCAGTCGTGTATTACGGCAATCCACCGGAAGCGGAAACCATCTCGGCTATCCAGTGTCCTGTCATCGGTTTCTATGGACAGCTGGATACGAGAATTACGGAGCAAATTCCTGCATTTGCCGAAGTGATGAAAGAGAATGGCAAACCCTTTGAATATCATGTTTACGATGAGACCCCTCACGCTTTCTTTAATGACACACGCAAATCCTACCGAATCCAAGCATCCAGAGATGCATTCTCTCGTACCCTGGGTTTTCTCAACCTACATCTAGGATCATAATGGAATCACCCCAGGCTCATTCCGTATAAAAGAACAGGCAGGTTGTTCCTCCGGTGCACTGCCCTTATTATTATTTTGTATATACAGATATACCGTTGCCATTACGGATTACGATTCGCAAAAAGGTGGGATTCAGTTATGAAAATCATTGAACATCCATTCCGACCGGGTACTGTCAGTTTCTATAATGAATTAACCGGCAAACGCAGCTATTGGTTTAGTGCCCACAACTTGTTCACTGAAGTAATGGATAATGAGGAAGCAATCGAACTCATGCTGAACTGGGGGGAGTCAGAGGTGGAACAAGCTGTTGTTCAGTCCGTTCTGTCGGAGGAGCATTGGGTAAGTGATCAGACGGATTATGAATCCGCTGTGGTTTCCCCCGTGAAAAAATAATCACCCTCAAGGTGCACTTTGTGCACGGTGAGGGTTTCGAAAACTTTATTCCTGCATATCTAACCGTTCCGTTATGATCCGGCTGCATGTTTTCAACTCGCGGATATACTGCTGGACCTGGCTATCGTAAAAATGTGCCGTTGATCCGGCTACGCTGATCGCGGCAATGACTTCCCCGTAGTCGTTAACTACCGGAACCGAAACGGAGCTGACGCCCATTTTCAATTCATCATGGCTTACGGCGTAGCCTTTCTTATGAATATCGGCAATACAGCTCCTCAACCTATCATGATGGATTATTGTTTTGCCCGTATACGCGATTAATTCGTTCTGCAGTAATCTCGAAATTTCGCTTTCGCTTTGATGCGCCAGCAAGATCTTGCCTACAGAAGTGCAGTGCAACGGAACTCTGCGCCCAATCTGCGTGATAGTCCCTAAATGATCGTCAGGGAGCAGTTTGCAAATATAAACGACTTCTCCGTTATCGTAAACTCCCATATGGACAACCTTTCGCAAGGTTTTTGTCAAGCGTTCAAGGAAAGGCAGGGAAACCTTTCGTAATTCCATTTCATGATACACAGCGAAGCCTAGCTCTAATGCCGCCAATCCCAGATGGTATTTTTGCGATTTTTTATTTTTCTCGACCAAATGATCTTCGCTTAACGTACGAAGCAAACGGAACACTGTGCTTTTTGCCAGTCCCAGACGCACACTCAATTCGCTGATTCCCATTTCCGGATTTTCATGGGTAAAAACCCGTAAAATGCGGAGCGCATTATGCACAGAAGATAACGTTTCTTGCTGCTTGGCCATGAAATGTTTCCTCCTAGCTAGTTTGATTTCACATACAGGAACAGCCGTCTTTACCGTACCCGTTCAGCGTATTACATTAAGGATATAACCCTATTACTCAGGAGGCTTATCTCATGTACGATGTACACACTCATTTTATTCCGGACGAGGTTATGCTCTGGCTCCGAGACAACCATGCTCGAGTAAACGCCAAATGGGAAAAAAAAGATCCGGCAAAGGCGGAATTTCTGACGGTTAACGGAAAATGGTCGTTTGAATTAAAAGAAGCATTTGTCCAAGAAAGCCTGTATCTCTCGGAACAAAAACGTGCAGGCGTAGTTCAGTCGTTAGTCTCACCGATACCGCAGTTGTTTCTTTACGAATTTACCAGCGATATAACTGAAGAATTATCTAAAGTCTATAATGATGCGTTAGCGAACATGTCCAGGCGTCATGATTCGGTTTACGCCTTAGCTTCTCTGCCATTGAACGATCCGCTTCTTGCCGCAGGTGAATTGAATCGGGCCATGTCTTCCGGACTCAAAGGCGCCATTATCGGCCCTGGCCTTACGGACAAAATGCTGACCCACCCTGATTTTATCCCGTTATGGGAGGAAGCAAACCGCCTGGGTGCCATTTTATTTATCCACCCGCTTCTTTGTGAGGACCCTCGTCTCCAGAATCGAATGATGCCCAATCTGATCGGTGTGCCTTGGGAAACAACCGTTTGCTCCGCAGATATTTTATTAAGCGGCTGGTTGGACCGATTCCCTCAAGTAAAACTACTGCTAGCACATGGCGGAGGATTTTTACCTTATCAAATCGGTCGTATGAACAAAGGTTACGAGCAATGGAAAGCAGTCTCCTCTGTTCTTCAAGCCCCGCCGGTTGAATATTTAAAAAGATTCTGGTTTGATACTGTACTCTGGAATACGGATGCTTTACAATATTTAATAGACTTGGCTGGTAAAGAGCAGGTGGTGCCTGGTTCGGATTTTCCTTTTGATCTATGCGCTTGGCCCCCACAATTCGAAGGTACCTCGGGTTTTCAAAGCCTGATGAGCGGCTAATGCATTATCTTCACAACAGAGGTGATCCCTTACCCATGGAATTAAAAAACATAGAAGCCTTCCTCATGGTTGTTGAAAAAGGCAGTTTCTCCACCGCTGCGGAAGCGTTATTCGTCACCCAACCTACAATCAGCGTTCGCATACAAATGCTGGAGCAGGAATTACAAAATTCCCTGTTCAACCGAATCAGCGGACGAAAGGTGATCCTCACCCCTACAGGTGAAAAGGTGCTGCCTTATTTCCGCGAAGCTTATGAAAATATTACAAACTGCCTGTTGGCCTTAAAGGAATCATCACACGAACAAAAAACCATCACCATCGCATGCCCCAATCACATGGGTGTGGAAATCATGCCAGAGTTACTGAAAGCGCTTTATAGCATTTTTCCACATATCGATTTTTCAGTAAACATCAGCACGACGAAAGAAATACTTGAAGATATTCGTTCAGGCACCGTAGATATTGGTCTCGCCTATATCCAGTCCGCTTCCGAAGTCAAAGACTTGAATGCCATTCACATTGTAAATGAACAAACGATATTGGTCTGTTCACCGGAGCATCCATTAACTCAAGCCGGAACCATTTCTACCACTGAATTGAAGAAGGAACGTATTATCACGTACAGCAAGCCGTTTTTGACCACCCAGCTGATTGAACAATACTTGAAAAAAAACAATTTAAAGGATGTTCAGATGGTGGAAATCAACAACCTGGGCTGGATCAAAATGATGGTAAGAAAAGAACTTGGCGTTGCTTTTTTGCAAGAAATGATTGTTAGCGAAGAATTGAGAAACGGAACGATTGTCGAGCTGCCGATAAATCAGCCTCTTCCAACAGCCCCAATTTATTTGGTGCTCGGATCCCAGCTGCAGCAAGAGATTCAGGAAACCGTAGTATGTGCTACAAAGAAGCTGTTTAAGCAGCGATAGCGATCATGTTTCAAAGCATCCGGCTGAGGGGTATCCCGCAGCCGGCTTTTTTAGTAAGCAATCGTTCGTTTTTTTGAACGCTATTTCTCATAATCATAAGGGATAAAACTGTTCGACAAATCATACGGATGCTGGATAAAGCCCTGCTCAATGCACGCTTGATAGAAGGTTTGCAATATAGGCTTGTTTTCGGACCAGCCGTTCTCGTTCCAATCCCTGCCGCCCAGGCTGGATTCTGTTTGGTGCAGATGCCAATCGGCGAATGGCAGGTAAAGGCTTGACATGTGTGCCACTTCCCGATAGCCCAACGCCTTGGATTTCTCGTACACCTCCATAATCTCATCAATGATTTCCGGAGAGCTTTGCACGATGTCATCTTTGATCGCCATCACATGCGTAATGGGAGTGATTCCCGAATGTTGAACGAATTGAATCTGTTCTTCGGGGGATGGCGGAAATAACCACCGCAGGCCTTCAAAGCGATCAGGCTTTCGGGCGTAAAAGAAGCAATCGATGTCTCCGCTGCGCAGCAGGTCTTCGGGTGTCCCCCCCAAGTACTCCCAATTCATCTGATGGTCCTCAGGGTAAGGCATGTTGTCCATTCGATCCTTACGAAGCGGGCACCAAATGATATCCTTCGTGTCTACTCCGTAATGATGTGTCAACAGCCATCTGTGCCAGATCGAAGCGGTAACCCAGTACTGAAATACGGCCACTTTTTTCCCTCTTAAATCCTTATAGCTGTTTAAGTCCGATTCTTTGGAGCAAAAGGCATAAACCTGAGGGATTTTTCGGGAAAATACCGGCAGCGCCTTCAAGCTGGAATCCTTTTCCTGGACCTTGAGAAACGTAGCCAAAGACATTTCTCCGATATCGAAATCACCTTTAACCGTTCGCAAGGTGCACTCATCAATGTTTTTTACATTTTCGGGAGTATAATCGAATCCCTTCGTTTCGATAGAATGGTTAAGCAGCGCCATCGTATGAAGGTAAAACGTGCTTCCGATTTTCAAATTACGCTTAGACAATGTTCGTTCAACTCCTTTGTTCTTAAATTACACTTCTACGTGCCCGACCTTCCCGATTCGCGGGTCGGACGCGCCTTCCCACATATCCGTGGTGCGCAGCGAGTTGTCCAGCATTCTTGGCTCCCGAGGGTTCTCCTCCGGAAATTCCTCCATGCCCAGCGTATATTCCAAGGTCAAGCCGTCCGGATCCAGAAAATACATAAAAATACTACCCGAGGCCAAGTGACGACCAGGACCGAAAATAACCGGTACATTATAATTCAGAAGACGATTCCTCGCTGCTCCCACATCGTTGATATCCGCTACCTTGTAGGCGATATGAAACATGCGAAGATCATCGCCCTGCGAAATACCGAAGGAGTGATGAAACGGGCTAGGAAAACAGCGCATAAAGGCAAAGTACATTTCACCATCCGGTTTATGCCGGGTGTCGGATATTTTAAAGTTCAACACATCTGTGAAAAAACGTACGGTCTCCTGAAGATTAGGCACACGCAGCACAATATGATCCAGCTTCAACACTTTAATCGGGTCGGGTTGATAAGGCTTGGCTCTTTGCATCATCCGATTATATAATTCGAAAGTGACTCCGTTGGGATCTTTAAACCGGAACGCCTTATCGATTTTAAGCAGGGATCTTTCCGCTTTATCTACCTCTACCGGATGACATCCGGCTTTCTCCAGAAGATCGAAAGCTTTCTCCAGCTGCTGCGTGCTTTCCATTTCAAACCCAATTCTCTTGAGTCCCGGTTTATCGGATTTATTCAAAACCAGATTGTGGTAATCGGAACTGGACGATAGAAAGGCGATATCCTCCTTGATATCCCCAACCTGATCCAAACAAACCATGTCCCGGTAAAAATTCACGCTTTGCTGCACATCCGTCACGTTGAGCGCAATATAGCCAAGCTTTGTATAACGGATCATATTCAACCCTCCTATTTCGTCTAGGTATTCACTAACGAGTTAAAGCAAAATGCTTATCGAGCCCAGCTGCCCCAATTCCTCGGCGTCCAATATTGCTTTGCGCTCGGCAATTTTCAGTTGCCCGTCCTCGACTGCAAATTTATATTCATACACACCGACGTACTGCCTGATCTGTTCATTCCTTCTGTATCTCATCACTATAAAGTTGGCGGATGCGGAAATCATCTCGCTATCGCGAGCCGTAATTCGAACATTGGTAATCAGTCTTCTTGTTCGGGAGTGCGGGTTCTCCGCGTGGGCGTGACGGCTCTTCAACCTTTTGATCCTCGAACGAATACGGTCAATGTTATCCGCAACATGGAATAACGTGTTTTCCGGATTGCCTTTTGGCACATCATTGGGCGGGACAAGATACCAAGCGTCCTCTGTCAACAGCTCTCCCCATTCGTCCAGCCGCCATTCATCCAGCAAATAAGCTTCGTGATATAAAAAATCTTCAACGTCAGATCGTTCAAAATCTTGCGTTGTCGTCCTCTCGCTCATATGAACTCCTCCTAGCCGCATGTACTTAGTTTGTACCCAGTGTCGTCTCGCCTGTCATTAATTCGTTCCATCTTCTCCAGAACGTACGCAGATGAATTTCATCCGTATTCAGCTGTTCTTCTTTGTGCAGCCCACGTGAAATATCGGACCACTCGACTTCTTGATACGTCTCGTATCCTTGCTGAGCAACTTCTAATGCCTCCACATCGTCTGGAGTGGCAAATCCCCCCGGTCCGTAGAAGGTTAAATAACTGTCCAGCCTGACTCTTCTTGCTACCGGGCCTTCTTCTTTGGGGCCCAATGCCCAAGCCGTTACCTTCATCTGATTATGGCTAACCGGGAAGAAGGTTCTGACTGTAATCGAGGAGCCATCATTGATGACGAGATTGGGGAATATCACGAGATTCCGGTTTGTTTCCGCTATTCGCATCCCCTTCTCTTCACCCAGCCGCTGCACAAGCTCTTTTCGCTTCTCCTCAATCACCGGTTTGGCATCTTCCCCGTAGATGGGCATCCACCGTGCGATCGGCCGACCCCTATAGGTTTTGTTATCGATGACGGCATGCCCGTTGCCAAGCGGCTTGCCGATCCCGTGCGCCGGCATTAACAGGCCTTTGGGAAGAGCGATCTCCACACCGGAATCCTTCAAATAGTCCAAATAAGTAATGTGCGTAGGCACCACATGGTAGTCGTCAAAGCTGTTCTCCACAAGCAGCTTCCAATTCGCCTTCATGTCATACTCCTGGGTACCTTGAATAATTTCCATTTCATCGATTTCGGATTGGTCTGCGATCAGATCCAAGTATTCCTTAGCACCGGCCAAATATTCGTCCAACGAAATCGCATGTTTATCGAAATTCAAAAAGTAGAAGCCCCTGTAGCTTTCCAAACGCGGAACGTTGTGCAATCCCATATGGGATTTATCCCAACCAGGCGGATATGAATCTTCTCCAGGGATCGCAATGTTATCCCCTTTGTTACTAAACGTCCACGCATGATAGAAGCAGCGGAAAGTTTTGCAATTGCCTTCTCTTTCCCGACATACGATTGCTCCGCGATGGGAGCATGTATTGAAAAACGCATTCACTTGACCGCCGCTATCCCGATTAAATATAATCGGCCTGCCCGCGACATTTCTTGTGACGAAGTCGCCTTTTTTCGACACTTCTGATTCATGTCCCACATATATCCAGCATTTATTAAAGATAATTTCGTTCTCTTTGTCCAATAGTTCCGGTCTTGTAAAAACGGAACGGCTTACCTTAAACAGCATGCGTTCCGGATCATCGATGATAAAGCGTTTACATTGCAATTGAGTTTCCTCCTCTAGCTTTAAGTTCAAATGTCTTTTCTCTATTTCAATAATAAGACAGTTCTCTCAAATGCTCCAATTGAAAGTGTCAATCGGCACCCATTGACAAAATTTATGACCATGAGAAAAGCCGCCCCCTATCAAGGAGCGGCTTCTCTTATCTGCCTGGAATATCGGAAACGGAAACCCCGCCAATCCCCCAGTGAGTCTTGGGAACTTCCGTTACCAGTACGCGGACGGACTCCCTTTTGACCTCAAGTTTATCAACAACGGCATCGGTAACCCCTATGATTAATTCTTTCACTTTCTCAGGGGAACGTCCCTCAAGAATCTGAATATTTACAATAGGCATCGTTCATTTCAACTCCGTTATGTTTTTGACTACTCTTCTACTCTGAATTCCATCGTTCCTAGACCATCCCATTTGACGGTAACCGTATCCCCTAGCGAGAGCATCAAGGCACCGGTAATTCCGCCGGTAAGGATGACCTGGCCTGCCTTCAGTTTCTGTCCCCTGCGGGACAGCATGTTAGCCAGCATCGCAACTGA
Source organism: Paenibacillus sp. PvR098 (assembly GCF_017833255.1). NCBI lineage: Bacteria > Bacillati > Bacillota > Bacilli > Caryophanales > Paenibacillaceae > Paenibacillus > Paenibacillus sp. PvR098. The sequence continues at coordinate 4,294,355 of NZ_JAFIBU010000001.1, read as the reverse complement.
TTGAGCGGGATGACCTAATACGGCGGCGCCCGCGCCCATATCTTTCAGTTCGCCGTTAATCGAGAGGGTAACGCCTACTAAATCCAGCTCCAATTCTTCCGGCTTTCTCATCGTTGAACCGATAAACACCCGCGAACAAGAGGAATTATCTGCAATCACATCCGGGAGAGTAAATTGAAAATTTTCATATCGGCTGTCAATAATCTCTAGAGCGGGAACCACATATTCTGTTGCAGCGAACACTTGCTCGTTGGTAACCCCTGGGCCCTCAAGATCCTCCCCGAGAATAAAAGCGATTTCCGCCTCCACCTTCGGATGAATCAATTCGTTCAGGTGCAGCACATTGCCATCGACCACCATGTAATCAAAAATGTAACCGTAAATCGGCTCTTCCACATTCATTTGCTTCATCTTGGCGTGGCTCGTCAGCCCCATCTTGGGGCCTATGATGCGATAGCCCTGCCCAAGCTTAATACCGACGAGTTCCTCTTGAATTCGGTAGGACTCCTCAACGGTCAGATCGGGATGCTCCGCGGTGATTCGGGTGACTTCCCTTGTACCGACTTCAGCATCGATCAAGAATTGGGCTATATTGATATATTGGTTTCGATCCATAACATCCTCCTAGAGCGAAGCTACTTTATTTGTCTTTTTGGCAATTTCTGAAGCGACATCTACAATCATATCTTCTTGTCCGCCTACCACTTTACGCTTGCCCAATTCCACCAGAATATCCCTGGAATCCAGGCCGAATTTTTTGGCGGCACGCTGCGCATGCAGAAGGAAGCTGGAATAAACCCCCGCATAACCGAGCACCAGGCCGTCTCTAGTAATTTCCTGCGGTGTAGTTAAAATTGGAGCGACAATCTCCTCAGCAAGGTCCATCATTTGATATAGGTCAATTCCGGTTTGAATGCCCATGCGATCCAATACCGCAATCAAAACCTCTGTCTGCGTATTGCCCGCGCCAGCGCCAAGGCATCTTACGCTGCCGTCAATCCAGGTTGCCCCTTCTTCCATAGCCACCAGCGTATTGGCCATAGCCAAGGACAGGTTGTTGTGGGCATGGAAGCCAATGTTGACCGAAAGACTTTGCTTGAGCGCGCTGATTCTCTCCTTCACCTGATGAGGAAGAAGAGCCCCCGCGGAATCCACGACATACACCGTATCCGCGCCATAGCTTTCCATCAATTTGGCCTGCTCCACCAGCTTTTGTACCGGGGCCATATGCGACATCATCAGAAAGCCCACTGTCGTCAGTCCCAATTCTTTGGATCTGGCAATATGCTGCGCTGATACGTCCGCTTCGGTAACGTGGGTTGCAATACGAGCCATCCCAACTCCCAGCTGGGCGGCTTTGTTTAAATCTTTAATCGTACCGATGCCCGGCAGCAGGAGCACGCCAACTTTCGAATTTTGGCATACCGAAACGGCAGCCTCAATCAATTCCATTTCATTGGTCCGTGATAATCCGTACTGCAGGGACGAGCCGGCAAGTCCGTCACCGTGAGAAACCTCGATAAAAGGCACGTTCGCTTCATCTAAGGCTTTAGCTACACTCGTGACCTGCTCAACCGTATACTGGTGAGCAATAGCATGGCTCCCGTCACGAAGCGCAACCTCCGTTATCACTACATCGCGTTGTTGTGACACTTTCATTCTCCCCTTCCCGTTACACCGCAGATTGGCTTATTCTATTTTTAGCGAATTCTTCCGCCACTTTAACCGCAGACGCCGTCATAATATCGAGATTGCCGGAGTACTTCGGCAGATAGTCCCCTGCTCCCTCCACCTCCAGGAACACGGTCACTTTATTGCCATCGTATATCGGCTCGGTACGAAGTCGGTAACCCGGAACGTACGATTGGATATAGCTTACCGTGTCCGTGATGGAGCGCGATACGGCGGCTTCGTCGATCTGCCCCTCCACTAACGCATATACCGTATCCCGCATAAGGATCGGCGGTTCCGCAGGATTCATAATAATGATCGCTTTTCCTTTTTTGGCTCCACCGATTTGTTCAAGACCATGAGACGTCGTTTCTGTAAATTCATCGATGTTGGCGCGCGTTCCGGGGCCTGCGCTCGCACTTGAAATCGTGGCTACGATTTCGGTATAGCTCACCGGATGAACACGGTTAATGGCATGTACAATAGGAATGGTAGCTTGGCCTCCGCATGTAATTAAATTAATATTGTCCGCATCCATGTGCGCGTTCAGGTTCGCAGACGGAATGACATAAGGCCCTACAGCCGCCGGCGTCAAGTCAATGGCAAGCTTACCCGCTTCTCTTAACATTTTGGCATGACGGATATGAGTTTTGGCCGAGGTGGCGTCGAACACGATGTCTGCTAATTCCGGAGCTTCCTCTAAAAACTGTTTTAAACCGCCGGCAAATGTCCGGCATCCGATTTCCTTAGCCCGGCGCAGGCCGTCCGATTCGGGATCGATCCCGATCATCGCCGTTAACTCCAATATTTCGGAGCGTCCAAGTTTAATCATTAAATCCGTCCCAATATTCCCTGAACCTAGAATAGCCGCTTTCACCTTAGACATTCTGTACCTTCCCCCTTACATCATGATTTAGTCGGTAAACCTTACGCTGACTTCGCCAAGATGAGCCAATCGTGCGCTGAAGGAATCTCCTGGCTCCGCATTGACCGCTGCAGATAGCGCACCGGAAAGAATGACCTCGCCCGCTTTTAATACGATACCGAATTCGAATAATTTGTTCGCGAGCCACGCTACGCAGCTGGCGGGATGGCCAAGAGCCGCCGCGCCTACCCCGGTATTCACCATTTCACCATTCTTATACAAGACCATGCCGATTTGCGCCAAATCCACTTCATGCACCTTCACCGGATTACCGCCCAATACATATAAACCGGAGGAGGCATTGTCAGCGATCGTATCCTGGAGCTTGATTTTCCAATCCTTGATCCTGCTGTCCACAATCTCAAGCGCAGGCACCACATATTCCGTAGCTAGCAATACGTCGGTCACCGTCACCCGGGGTCCGATCAGGTCCCGTTTTAATTTGAAGGCGATTTCCGCCTCCACTTTAGGTTGAAGAACGCGGTTGAACGGAATTGCCCCTTGGTTTTCTACCACCATGCTATCCAACAAATGGCCATAGTCCGGTTGGTCCACACCAAGCAGTTTTTGCATGGCGAGCGAGGTTAGGCCGATTTTTTTTCCGACGATTTTGGCTCCGGCCTCGACTTTTCGTTCAATGGTCTTTAATTGGACATGGTAGGCTTCTTCGATCGTGATGTTTGGCTCCAAAACGGTTAATGGCTCTACGCCGGCTCCCGATTGCTCCGCTTGCGCCAGATGGTCCGCGAATGACACGCTCTTAATCACATTCACCGCTATTCCTCCTTCATCAAAGCTTAATGCAGATATTGGTTAACTCAGAGTAAAATTCAAGACTGTGCTTTCCGCCCTCGCGGCCGATGCCGCTTTGCTTCATCCCGCCAAAAGGAGTGCGGAGATCGCGCAGGAACCAGGTGTTCACCCATACAATGCCTGCTTCGATTTGTCCGGCAACACGGTGTGCACGGCGCAGGTCGTTAGTCCAAATGGAAGCGCTTAATCCATAGTGAGTGTCATTCACTTGAGCCAAAACTTCTTCCTCCGTATCGAAGGGAATGACCGTGACGACCGGCCCGAAAATTTCTTCCTTTACGGTTCTGCAGTTGCTATCCAGCCCTACGATAATGGTAGGCTCTAGATAAAAGCCTTTATCAAGCCCCTCCGGTCTCTGGCCTCCAGTGAGAATCGTGCCGCCTTCCTGCTTGGCCAACTCGATGTAGCTGTTTACCCGGTGAAAATGTTCTTCACTGATCAGAGCGCCCACTTTCGTTTTGGCTTCAAATGGATCGCCTACAACGAGCTCTTTGGTTTTTGCTACGAACTTCTCCAAGAATGATTCATATGCAGGACGCTCCACATAAATTCTCGATCCGCAGAGGCAAACTTCCCCTTGATTGATAAAGCTGGACTTCATCGTAGTTTCAATCACTTCGTCCAAATTCGAATCCGCAAAAATAACATTCGGGTTTTTGCCGCCCAATTCATAAGATAAACGTTTTAAGGTTTTCGATGCGGCACTCATGATGATTTTCCCGGTTGTCGTTTCGCCAGTGAACGAAATCCCGTTGACGTCAGGATGCTCTGTCAAAGCTGAGCCGGCGGAATCCGGTCCGAAGCCGTGCACCAGGTTCACCACGCCATCGGGAATTCCTGCATCCTTACAAATTTGACCGAGAAGCGTCGCTGTCATCGGTGTTAGCTCAGCCGGTTTCATCACAACCGTGTTTCCAGCAGCCAGACATGGGGCCAGCTTCCAGGTCATCAGCAGCATCGGAAGGTTCCAAGGATTGATCAAGCCCACGACGCCGAGCGGACGGCGAATAGCGTAGTTAATAGCCACGTTATCCATTTGATATGCTTCCGTCCCGTCGGAACGCAAATAATCGGCAAAAAAATGAAAATTATATGCGGCCCTCGGAATATCGATGCTGCTCGAAAGCCAAATAGGTTTACCGGTATCGATTGACTCCAGTTCGGCAAGCTCCTCCTTACGCTCCAGAATCAAGTCCCCCACTCTGCGGAGAACAGCGATTCGTTCATTCATCGTCATGGTCTTCCAAGGGCCGTTTAACGCTCTCTTGGCGGCGGCAACGGCGAGATCAATCTCTTCCTTGCCTCCTTCAGCAACCTTACCGATCACCTCTTCCGTTGCCGGATTGATGTTATCAAACGTCTTTCCATTCAATGATGGAACGTATTTCCCGTCAATAAAATGCATGCAGTCGATTGCCTTTGTTTGTGGCTTGCTCACGGATTGTGTCTGCATTGAAACCATCCTCCTCAGCATAGTAAAACCTGTTATAGTTTTGGATAGTTTCATCTTAAATCCGAAGCCCGGCCCTCACAAGGTCCGCGTTCTGTTATATGGAACTCGAATGTATGGTTATAATCTGGCGGAAGTTTAGGCACGCTATCACATGGAGGTGATCGTTCATGAGTGGAAGAAACAGTAAACCGGACAATGACGGACCTGCAAGCAGTCCAAGCCGACTGGATCAATTCGGTGACAAGCTGGCGGAAGACACCGTTTCTCGCGAAGCCGCAAAAGCAAGCGATACCGCCAAGAAGAACAAGCGCTAACGCTATAAGAGCAAGCCACAAAGAGCCGCCTGTTGCCCCGCGCAATAGGCGGCTCTTTGATTACCCCTCCAATAATGTGTTGGTAATGAAATTATATAACAAAATGGTTGCGCTTGACATGTACAATATAAAAACCGACTAATATAGTAAGGTGGACACGAACACTATAGGGAAGAGGAGGAATGCGTTTTGAATAAACGATGGTTGTCTTATGTCCTGTCGGTTACCCTAGGGGTTACTACCCTACTATCCGTTGTCCCCTCATCCACCGCTGCTGGCTTAAGCGGCTTCAAGGATACATCTCGCCATTGGAGCTCTAAAGCCGTCACATGGGCAGCAGATAACGGCATTGTTAATGGATATGAGGACGGCACTTTCCGTCCCGACCAAGTGGTTTCCGAACCTGAGTTTCTCGCCATGCTTCTACGTGCTTACCCGGAAACGGCCGTGTCTACTGCTGGACCCGGCGCTGCTTGGTACGAGCCTTATTATAATTATGCATGGGGGCAGCAGTGGCCTGTTCTTAATAATGCTAACCGAAGCTTATACAACCGGGGATATGTGGCGAGATTAATCGCTGCCACGCAAAACGGCACGATGGGCTTGAACGATTCCATCCGTTATTTGCTGGACCAGGGCTTGTCTCAAGGGAAAACCGCCGCTACGATCGAAGGTTATAAAGCAGTGGACAAATTAACCCGTGCCGAAGCGGTTCAGTTCATTCTGAATATGAAGCAAAATTCCTTCCGCTTGCATGCAGCGCCTGCCCAGTCCAAACCTAGCATCCCAGCGGCTGCGAATGCTGCGATATCCGTGAAAGGCATTGCGATCGGCGATACCGTCGATTCAGTGACAGAGAAGCTCGGAGCACCCGCTCGCAAGGATGCAAGCGAGTATGGCTTTCACTGGTATATTTACAACCAAGATTACAACGACTACGCGCAAATCGGCATTAGCGGAAATAAAGTCGTTGCGCTATACTCTCCATCGGCCAATTGGCGCACTGACCGCGGAATAGCCGATGGTTCAGGCAAAGCTGAAGTGGATAAGCAGTACGGCACCCCGGTTTCGTTCATACTGAAAGGCAACACCCGTTTCATGACGAATTACGGCAAAGGCGAGCACGGAACCTATGAGATTAGCGATGCTTATGTCACCTTCTTCTACGACCTGCATCGGAGCAATGTCGTCACTGGAGTCCAAGTGATCGGCAAGTCAACGGAGATTTCGCTGGAAGCCTTCTACCCCAAAGCCAGCGATGCGCTGGCAAGAGCTTACGAGCGTCAAAGCATCGACCTTGCCAATGCGGGAAGAGCCAAGCTAGGGCTTGCGCCATTCGCCTGGGATGATGCAATAGCCTCCACAGCTCGCAAACATAGTCAAGATATGGCCGCCAAGGGCTACTTTGACCATTCGAATCTAAGCGGTCTTAGCCCGTTTGACCGAATGGAGCAGGACGGCCTCAGATTCCGCGCTGCAGCCGAGAACATTGCCGCAGGCCAAACGAGCGCCATCTTCGCCCATCATGGCTGGATGAACTCTGAAGGCCACCGCAAAAATTTGCTTGGCAGCTTTAAGCGCTTGGGTGTCGGAGTGCACTTCGGCGGAAAACTCAACATCTATTACACACAAAATTTTTACACGCCCTAAATCATTGTGAAACAGAAACAACGCCTCTTTCCTGGCATGCTGCCAGGAAAGAGGCGTTGTTTCGTTGGTATAGCTCTGCAGGAGAGATCAAAGCCCCTGCTTCTCCATGTATTCGAAGAGAAATGATTGACCGTTCCGGTAAAAGCGAGGATCGTACAAGCCAAGACGCTTGTCGTCTTCCACGATGACAACGAACGGCGACCACTCGTACAGCGTCTTTGCCTTCGGATTGGTGGCAAACAGTGTCTCCAAGTCGGCATCTTCATTCGACTTCAGTTGGGTCACCGGATGAATGCCAGTCCATACCGTTCCCCGGGACAGGACGATCGTGTCGCCATTCTTCCCGATAACCGTGAACGTCCCCGGCACGAAATCCGCGGCAAGCGCCACCTGCTCATATTGGTGATCTACCTGCTTATAGAGTGTATAGCCCTGGACAGATTGCAATCCCACGTGCAGGGCGATCAGCAGCCATACGGTACGGTAAACTCGGTGCGAAGGCCCCTGTAACCGACCGCTGCGTTTGCGAAGAAAGACCCACAGCCATCCGCCGAGCATAAGCGCCCAGAACACCAAATCGACGATCGGGATGGTTCCGAAAGTAATGCGCACGGTCGAGAACGGCTCCAAATAGCCAGTCCCCCAAGCGTTGAACAAATCGCTGGTGCTGTGGATGAACACGGCGATCAAGCCGATGACAAACCAGTTCCAGCCCTTGACCTTCCATAGAAGCCGGACAATGCCAGCAATCAGGGCTGCAAAAACCGGCACCATGAAGAGCGAATGGGTTAATCCCCTATGCCACATCTGATAGCGCCCCGCCGTATCCCACCAAGCGGAGATCACATCGATGTCGGGAATTTGCGAGCCTGTTACGGTCGTGAACAGGAGCGCCTGCTTCTCCCTGCGTGTCATGCGGGTTTTATTTACGGCGCCATATAGCGTTAAACCAAACAGCGTATGCGTAATCGTATCCATCTAGCCGTGTCTCTCCCCCTCTTGACGTGACTGAACATCTACTTACTTTAGTATAGCTCATGTACGGTTATGGAGACAAATGGATACGATTGCATTTCATATGCAAGTCATTGGCTCTATAGTGAAGCCGCTGTTTAGCGCAAAAAAATCACCGCTCAGCTATAGCTGAACGGCGATTTTATCTTCACTGCAGTACGCTTGAATGGAGAAGGTGAACGTAGAGCCTTGCCCTGGGACCGATTCCGCGCGAATTGTCCCACCCATCAGCTCCACCAGCTTCTTGCTGATCGAAAGACCCAGACCCGTACCTCCATGCCTTCTTGCACCGGAATCCAATTGATAAAAGGGCTGGAACAAATCAGCAATATACGACTCATGAATGCCGATTCCTGTATCTCGGATCATGAATTCAAGCTGTAATTGCTCCCCCTTTCGGTAGGCTTGGCGAATCGACACCTCAATCTTCCCATGTTCCGTAAATTTGACGGCATTGCCGATCAAATTGATTAACACCTGCTTGAGCCGTCCTTCATCGCCAATGATAATCTCCGGCACAGCCGGATCCACGTAAAACGCGAGACTCAATCCGCGCTGCCGTACCTCGGGAATAAACAAACGCAGCGTGTCGTTCAAACAACCCTGTAGATGAAAAATCTCCGGCTTTAACGACATTTTTCCCGATTCGATTTTGGAGAAATCGAGCACATCGTTAATGACAGACAACAGATCCTTGCCGCTCTTGCTGATAATCTTCACATATTCCTGCTGCTCCTCATCCAGCTCCGTATCCATTAGGATTTCGCTCATTCCGATAACTCCGTTGAGCGGCGTCCGGACTTCGTGGCTCATCACCGTCAAAAATTCGCTTTTGACTTTAGCCGCCTGTTCGGCTTCCTTCTTAGCTTGAAGCAGCTGCTGCTCCGTTTTTTTCTGTTCCGTGATGTCCTTTGAAATCGTATAAATATCTACAATCTTCTCCCCTTCAATCATAGGAACAATTGTCGTGCTTAAATGTACAGGGTATCCCAACTTATGCCTTATCGTACATTCGACCGTCTGCGGCGTTCCCATCACTACCTTGGCGAAGCAGGAGCGGATTTTTATACTGTCCCTCCGGCTTAGGAAGCGGGTGAAAGGACGGCTCAGAAACATCTCCCGGTCATATCCCGTGATAAGTTCCGCTGCCGGATTGGTCCGCAGGAGCCGACCGTCTAAATCAAACAGACACACCATATCGGGATTATGTTCAAAAATAAAATCGTACCTCTTTTTGTTCGAGTCCGCAAGCCGTAAAGCAAATCTTCTGTCCATAAACTGGATCACGGAAATTAACATCAGAAACAGAAGAGCCGCGGCGCCAATCCAATAAGCAAGCAGTAGTTCCTCGCTCTTTTGGGCACTACCGGATGGAGAGACATATGTTTTGAATTCGGCTGCCATCATCCCGGCATAATGCATGCCGGCAATAGCTGTCCCAAGCAGAGCGGCCGAACCGACCTTAGACCAGCGGGAAGACTTGCGCCCTCTTCGGCGGCCCCCCCCCACATACAGGACCACGAAGGAAGTAATGAAGGCAATCGAGACAGACAAACCCGTCCAATACGGGTTAAACGAAATGGTTCCCGGAAGCCGTAACGCCGCCATACCGGTGTAATGCATACCCGTAATGGACAACCCCATAAACAAGCCCCCGAAAAACACATGAAAACCGGATACCGAACGGCTCAAGATCACGGACAACGCAGCCCAAGAGGCGAACACCGGCAGCACCATGGATAAAATAAGAAACGGGATATCATATTGAACATCGACAGGCAATTGAAAAGCAAGCAAACCGACAAAATGCATCGACCATATTCCTAGCCCCATGACGCCGGAGCCACGCCAAATCCGTAACGCTCTTGCCCGTCCGTTAAAAGTCAAGACCCGCTCGCACAGGGTGATTGCGTAATAAGACGAGACTAACGAAATAACGATCGACAAACCAACGAGAGGGAAGCTATAGGTTCCGTGCAAATGTTCCATGCCTACACCTCGATTCCGGGCTTTATGTTGAAACCGATGAAGGATTCCAACCACTGTTCAGTAATTTACCGCTTTTAACAGCTTATTTTCATATTCATTTAATCATGACGTTTCCAAACGGAAGCAGCTCCCGCAGCAGGCGGCGAAGGAGAGAATCCCCTTGAAGAGGATCCATCATCCCCCGTTCCGGTCTAGCAGGCTGGAGTAATATTTTTCCTCTTCCGGTAACCTCCCAATGGTAATTCATCCGCTGGCTGGCGAGCGGATTCCCATACACGCAAAGCTGCAGCTTGGCATCTTCCGGAAAAGCCACAAGACAGCCTATATCCACATATACAGGCCGGTCTTGATCGATGGTAAGCTCACACAACGGACCGCATGACAGCAGGCCGATGGTGCCTCCGCCTGAAAATTTCATCCGAATCCAATCTCGGGTGACGAGTGCTTGCTTGATCTTCTGCAGCCGGCTCTGCAGCTGCATGCCTTGACTGTACATAAGAACGTGCTTGATATCGAACAGCAAATTACTATCGTCAGGCAGCTCCAATGCTTTGAAGCTGTATCCGACCGGCACTCCGAGCACAAAGCGGGCTGGGCCGGACAGCCGCGATTCGATCCACTTCTTCTTACTGTACATACCGGACAGGCTAAGCAGACGATCTTCGCGACTTACCGAATGACCTTGGAACGCGATGATTTGACGCGGATGAAGCACACACACGGACTCATCCTCTTCGAGCTCTACAGCCGCCGCTTGTCCTTCCGCACTCATTCCATCTACGTGAATCTTCATCCCGCACCTCCCAGGGCTAACCGTTCCGGTTACGCCGCCAGACCGCAACCCGAACCAATCGCGTGAGCACAAAATAAAGCAGCACCAGCCCTGCAGCCGTCATTGCCGTAGTGACGATCTGTCGAGTTCTTCTTTCCTGTGCTCGCTCAGCCGCCTCCCATTTCCCTATCAGCTCCTCTAGCCGCTCGTTACGGGCACGAAGCTGTTCGTTCTCCTGCCGGAGACGTTCTTCGGTCTCTTGATAGCGCTGTGCCGCTTCCTCCGATCGCTTGAGCGTCTCTTCGAGCTGCGCTCGGTTCTGCTCGAGCGTTTGCTTAGCATCATTATATTGCTCCTGGAGTTGACCTAACTGCTCGGGCATCCCGTATATATCTTTAATCCGATCTACTAAGCCGGCTTGCACGGTCGAAACAGGCAGCACTAACAGCAGCAGTCCGATCATTCCTATCCATAAACAAACAACTCTACGAATGAAGGTCTCGTTTCCGCTGATCATGCTTGTCCCTCCCTTTAACACAAAAAACGGCATATATTATATATTTTACATCTTTTTCTGACAAAAAGATACAGGGGATCCCCCTATTCAAATGGAAGAAAACCGTGCTTTCCATCCGGAAATCACGGTTCGTGATAGGTAAGACACTGAATGTCATGTATTAAATAAAGCGAAGCTTTGACAAAAAGCCTACAGCAGACACGATAAGCCGTATCCAGCCGATCAAGGACAGCCACATCGGAATACTGAGCATGATTCCGACAAGCAAACCGACAGACAATCTCCCCTCCATGGCGCCAAGTCTCCTTTGCCAACCGAAATCGTTTACATTTTAGTGTTATTATATGATAATACATACTGCCTCACTCTGAATTTTTCAAAAAATCAATTGGGCAAACCCACATTTTGGTTGAGAAAAAACTATTTTGCCGCTTTTTGGAGTAAAATAAATAACAGAAGCTTTCTTTATATGCGGAAGGAGCGGAGAGTTATGATTTTTGTCAGCCCGACATGGGGCTCCGTTACCGTTGAAGAAATGGTAGAGCAGTTGCATGCTTACGTTAAGGAAGACCCGAATGCAGCTTACAAATTAGTCATTGGCACCGATTCGCACACAACGAAACGTTCGACTACACTTGTCACAGCGCTTATCATTCATCGGGTCGGCAATGGTGCCCGCTTCTTCTATCGCAAGCTAACCAGCCGCCCGCTTCACGACCTGCGTTCGCGGATTTATCGGGAAACCGAGCTTAGCCTGGAGCTGGTAGAACATTTGAACAAGAACGGCTTGAGCGATCTTCTGCAAGCGTGGCCGCTTGAGATTCACATTGACATCGGTCAAAAAGGCGAGACCAAGGTACTGATCCAGGAAATTTGCGGCTGGGTCACCTCCGTTGGATACGAAGCACGAATCAAGCCGTTATCCTTCGGCGCCAGTTCGGTGGCGGACCGGTTTGCGGAGTGAAGCCAGAGAATACAGAAGACCACCTATTAGACTCAAAAAAATAGCAAATGGCCTCTGCTTGATATTCGGTCCAAGAATCGCTATAACTGACTATAGGCTTTATTTTCTTCCAACCCGATGAAGGAGATTCTTCATGACCAAAAAAATATGTGCCGCGCTGCTCTTCGCAGCCGTCCTGATCAGCGCTTTCGATACCTGGGGACCTACGGTGACGGAGCGTTACAGCAACCAAGTCGCTGTTCTCATGTACCACCATGTGCACGATACGGACAAAAGCTCAAGCACCGTGTCCAGCACGCTTTTTCGTGACCAATTGAGCTATCTTCAATCCAAGGGATACCGCTTCATCACTTTAAGCGAGTTCCAGAAATTTTACGAGGGAGCCCCGGTCCCTGATAAAGCGGTGTTGGTTACGTTCGACGACGGGTATCAAAGCTTCTATAATTACGCTTATCCCGTTCTTAAGGAGCTCGACATCCCGGCAGTGAATTTCATTGTCACCACGGATTTGGACGATCCGACGGCTCCGACGATTCCAACGCTTTCAAGGGAGCAGATTCGGGAAATGCTGAGCTACCGCCAAGGTATGTTTGACTTTCAATGCCATTCCGACAATCTTCATTATAAAAAGGACGACCAAGCCGCCCTCACCGGCAGACTCGGCGGCGAGACTGAGGAGCAATATGTTGAACGAGTGCGGAGCGACAGCAAAGCGTGTGCCAGCAAGCTGAATGAGATCTATGGCGGCAGCCATGCGGCTGATACTTACGCTTACCCGTTCGGGATTTTCTCCAAGACTGCGCAGGAGTTGATCACAGAAGCCGGATTTCATTATGCGTTTACCATCGTGAACGAAATGGCGACACGCTCCAGTCATCCGATGGAAATACCAAGAATCAACGCGGGCAATCCGAAAATCCAGCCGGAGGTTCTGGACAAACAAATCATGCTTCGGATTGAACGGGTCATGCACCTTCCGTAGCGGCGGACGCCGAATGAGCAAGTTGAAGCACAAAAAGAGGGTGTCCCAAAAGTGAAAATTAAAGACGCGCGGGACACGGCTGATATTCAGGAAAAATGAACTTTTAAATGAGCAAAGGAGTTAAGCAGCTTGCATGTGCTTAACTCCTTTGCTTTTTGCGTCTACTGCCGCTTTCTTCAGCAGGTTATGGGCAAGCGAAAGCCACCCGACCTCCAGACTTACTTTGGGTAAGCCTCGAAGCAGGAATCTTTTGAATCCGCGGTTGTTCTTCATGTCACCAAATACAGGCTCCGGTTCGATCATACGTCGAACTGCTAGCGCGTAGCCTCCTTCGCTACTGAGTTTTTCACGTGCCTGATTCTTTAATCGCAATACTTCATGCTTATTTTGACTTCGCGATTACCCTGGGCTTTTGTACAATGCGGTTTCAGCGGACATCCTTCACAACTTTCACTCCGGTAATGACGGTACTCGATTTCGTAGCCACTTTCCGTTTTCTCTTTGCTTACTCTCCGGAAAATGAGGGGTTGCCCAGCCGCGCATGTCCACGTATCTTGTTCGGTGTTATAGGTCCAGTTGTCGATTTTGCTAATGTCCTTTTGCCATGCCTTGCTTTTTTCACGGTGATAGGTGCTGTATTTGACAATAGCTTCGACCTTATTGTGCTCGCAATAGTCGCAGTTCTCTTCGCCGCCGTATCCTGCGTCGGCGATGACGGTGCCCGGCAGCAGCGTTTTTACTTTTTCGAGATGTGGGATGAGACAGCGCGTATCTGTAGGCCGCTGGTGTACCGTGTAGCCGAGGATGAATTGGTTTTCCGTACCGATCTGCCCATTGTAACCCGGTTTGAGCTGACCGTTTCGCATGTGATCTTCTTTCATCCGCATAAACGTGGCGTCTTTGTCGGTCTTACTGTAGCTGTTCCGGTTCCCTAAAATTTCTTCATGCGTTTCATACTTTTGAAGGCGAGGAAGGAGGTCTTTTCGTAGTATGCGCAAGGCCCTCTTCAGCGGCTTGTCCTTTGGTTTTTCCTGCAGTCTTTCTTCCAGTTGCTTGACGGCGAGCTCTAGCTTATCACTAGTCATCTTCGAAGATTCGCCTAGTTCGCAGAGGTCCTGGCTGCCATGTGCTCGTTCATCTTGTTTTTCAGCTTCTTCAATGGTGGCAAACAGCGTTTTGTTAACGTCATGCACGCCTTTATATTCTATCATCATTGCCGTGCGCTATTTAAGATTTAATGTTTTGTGTTAGATATACAGAAATTTCGCAGCAATTTATTTGGAAATATAGAAAGTATTGTTTTCAAATTTAATTGTAAGCCCCAGTTCATCTACTGCATAATACCATGTCATAGGGAAATATGTGACATCATTCAACACTAAAATAGGGTACTGTTCCTTAGAATTATCAATCCAAACATCATTCACAAACACATTGAAATCAGGCCCTTTTGCATCAAGCTTTGAAGAGGTAGAACCATAGTCTAGCACCAAATCAGCAGCTTTATTGTCAGTTTTCCTAATGACAAAACCTATTTCGTTGTCCCATTTAGTTTCAATGCCCAGTGCTTGAGTATAATTCCAAGTCATTGGGAAATAGGTAATATCTTTATACTCAATAACCGGATACCTCGTAAGAGAATTGGATACACTTTGCCCATTTACCACAACACTAAAAGATGGAATTGCAGCTTTTACATAACCTTCAGGTATCACTTCTATTGGTGTGGTATAAGAAGGGGAAGAATAGGGTTTATCATACGAAGACGAAGTAGATGTAGATGAAGATGATTTCCCACTAGATGACGAGGAACCACCATTATGATAGTGATAACCTGAACATAACCCTTTGGAAATGGACTTTGCTGAGCAATTATGCCCCCCACTGGAGTCAGTTCTACCAGAATGTGCAATAGAAACAGATGAAAACAAAAGAGATAGCATGAATAAGACACATGTCAATTTTGATATTTTCACTAACACACACTCCTTAATAATAACTCAACATCCAAAATATACCACAATATGATTCTTTAGAAAATACTTTAATTAATGTATTACATTTCATTTATCGATCAAACAGACCCACAACCATAATTTATATTAAAAAAACCGCGAAACCCGTCAAAGACGGGCTCACGGCTTATGATATCGCGTTAGATTCGGTATTATTAATAAGCATAGAGAGCCTGATCCACCGATAAAAACATCCTTATACGTGTTCCTTATACCCACTTATCGGTTGTCTACCTTTTCCGGATACAAGTCATGGTTCAACAAGCGGTGTTCCGCCATTTGCTCATACTTTGTTCCCGGACGACCGTGGTTGCAGTAAGGATCGATGGAGATGCCGCCGCGCGGGGTGAACTTGCCCCACACTTCGATATACTTGGGTTCCATCAGCTTAATGAGGTCGTTCATGATGATGTTCATGCAGTCCTCGTGGAAGTCGCCGTGATTGCGGAAGCTGAACAAATACAGCTTGAGCGATTTGCTTTCTACCATCTTCTGATCCGGAATATAGCTGATATAAATGGTAGCGAAATCCGGCTGTCCGGTAATCGGGCACAGGCTCGTGAATTCGGGACAATTAAATTTGACAAAATAGTCGCGATACGGATGCTTGTTATCGAACGATTCGAGCATCTCCGGCGCGTAGTTCATCGGGTATCGGGTTTGCTGGTTGCCGAGCAGCGTCAAATCGAGCTCGTCCTCTTTTCTTCCCGCCATAGGGTAATAGCTCCTTTCATGCTTGCTAATCTAGTATTATAACGGATTTGCAGGAAGAAAGTAAGCGGGGTTGGTGAAGTATCGAGCTTGAGCACGCTTACTCATCTTTACCGGCAGATGCCTTCTCATCATCCCAGAATCGCTGCGAACTCAGGAAATCCTTCATATGCATGCGAGCCGGCGCTCCAAGCTTTGCTTGCATGGCCTGCGTCCAGTTCGTATCCCGTTTACCGTCCGTTCGATCGAGCATGTATTGCTTCATCACGGCATCGTAGGCTTGAATCGACGATTTATAGTGATCCTCTGAGTAAACATCCTCATGCAGAACCGCTTCATACGGCAATCTTGGCCTAATGGCTGGAGATTGATCCGGGTAGCCGATACACATCCCATACACCGGGATCACGTACTCCGGCAGCTGAAGCAAAACGGATACGGCTTTACTATTGTTTCGGATTCCCCCGATGTAGACGACTCCAAGGCCCATGGATTCTGCGGCTACGGCTGCATTCTGAGCGGCCAAAGCCACGTCTGTCACGGCAACGATCAAATTCTCCGTCGTGCCAATGTATCCGTCGCCCTCATCAAACCCGCAAGTGGTTTTGAGCCGGTACAAATCCGCGCACCATACCAAAAAAACAGGACATTCCTCAACATATGCTTGATCACCGGCTAGTGCAGCCAGCTGGCTTCTTTTCCCGCGGTCGGATACGTGGATGACGCTGTACGCCTGCACATTGCTGGATGTGGATGCCATCTGGGCTGCGCGGACAATGGTGACAAGCTGGTCTTTGGACACCGGGTCCTTCTTAAATTTGCGGATCGAGCGGTGCTTCATTATCATCTCAATGGTTTCGTTCATGATAATCCCCTCTTTCGTTACGATTGTTCATTGACGCTGTTGTTCCGGATCCGTTCCGCATATTTAAGCGCCTCACGGACGCTGAGCGGTGCAAGCGTGTTGTCGGCTACGAACTGCCGGACCAACGTTTCATCGGTTTTGGAATATTCCCGCAGTGCCCATCCAATCGCTTTTTGAATGAAAAATTCCTTGGAATGGGACAACCGGAGGATCAAGTCAAACAACAGGACAGTATCCGTTCTCGCTTTATAATGAAGTTGAAATAAAATCGCTGTCCGATTCAGCCATATGGAGTCCGATGCCATCCATCGCTCTATGTACCCGGGAATAAGCTCGGGGTATCGCGCAAACAAATCGCCGACGAGCCGTCCTGCCAGAAGATCAACCGTGTCCCACCACGATTTGGACGACACCAGCTTCTCCAGCAGCCCAATATGTGAAGGCTCTGCATCCTTGCGATATTTCTCGAGAAGCGTCAACGCCGCATACTGATACTCGCGCTCCGGCTGCTGCCAGAGCTCACGGACAACGGTTTGCAATGCTTCTCCCTTCGGTACCCCGTTCTCTTTGAGGTACTGACGGACCACTGCATCCCTTTCAGGCGCTCTAATCCCCAGGAATTCAAACTGATCCCGCATATAAGCCTGCATAGGCCCCGCTTGCTCAGGATTCGCATGAACACGCAGCAGGGATGTTAGTCGGTGCGTATAATCGGTTAACTCATCCGGTGATTCCATGGATATCACAACCCCCGTTACAATAGTATCCACTCTTACCACTTTACGATACTAGGAAGGGCAGCGCAAATATTACAGATGGAATTTGACCGGCGGTAGCAGTACAATGAAACATGATGTAAGCAAGGGGTTAATGCTTCGTTGTCCTGAAATCGGACAACGGTGTGATTGTACAACCCGATATATATGAGGAGGGGTTACCATGGATCAACAAAATTACGGCAATCATCGAAAATTGGATCCGCTATATCATTACGGCTTGTCCTTGCTGACCATGCTTGTGCTGATTGGTTCAGGAATTAGCCTGTTTGGCGCTTTGTCCGGTGGGGAGGATGCAGGGGCATCGTGGCTTCTCCTTGGGATCTCCGCAGCTCTGCTGTTGCTTTTCATTAAGGTCAGAGGATACGCGCTTAAAGCGCAGGACCGTGCGATTCGGGCCGAAGAGCAGCTCCGTCACTACATTCTGACAGGAAAGCCGATCGATCCGAAACTGACACTCAAGCAGATCATTGCCCTCCGTTTTGCAGGCGATGAAGAGTATCCTGATCTGTGCCGCAAAGCCGTCGAAGAAAGCATGAAGCCTGACGATATCAAGAAGGCAATCCGTCATTGGCGGGCGGACTACGACCGGCTGTAATCCGTATTAGCTGTTGTAGATCTCACAAAAAAGCAACTTTTCACGGCTTCCACTCGTCAAACAACATAGAAAGTACTGTGCACACTCACCTTAGAAGCCATTTTGAGAAAGGATCTGTTTCTATTGAATTTACGTTTTACCCCCGCTGTGGCTTTACTGTTGACCTGTGTTGTTCTGACCGCTGCGGGCTGTGGAAGTATTTCTTCGGCCGGACAAGGAGAAGATAGCCGCACTCCCGTTACACAGACTCCTGCCGAGCAACCAACAGAGCAGCTGGACGACTCGCCCGTCACATCACCGTCCCAACCGTCGGCTAAACCGCCGGTCGACCAAGGGGGAGCATCTAATTTTCCTGCCGCACCTCAAGAGCAAACAAAATCATCTACAAGCGGTTCGTCAGGTGCAGAAGGTAAAGAGCCTGCAATCCAGGTCGTTGCCAACCCGGCAGACATCGCCGTTCTTGTGAATAAATCGAACAAGCTTCCCGAAAATTATAAACCTAAGGATCTGGTCGAGCCGAACGTCCCTTTCATCTTTAAGGAAAAGTCCGAGAAGCGCACCATCCGTCAGGAAGCCGCGACCGCTCTGGAGGAGCTGTTCGAGGCTGCCGAGAAAGACGGCCTGTCGCTAGCCGGCGTTTCGGGCTACCGATCCCATGCGATACAAAGATCGCTGTATAACAACTACGTCCAACGGGATGGAGAAGCAGCAGCGAACAAGTACAGCGCCAAGCCTGGACACAGCGAGCACGAAACGGGCCTAGCGATCGATGTAACCGGAAGCAACGGCAAATGCCCCGCCCAGGATTGCTTCGCAGCCACAAAGGAAGCCAAATGGCTGGAAGAACACGCGTCGGAGTATGGCTTCATTATTCGCTATCCAAAGGGAAAACAATCGATTACCGGCTACCAGTACGAGCCATGGCATCTGAGGTATGTAGGTAAGAACGCGGCCAAAGAGATTGCCAAACAGGACATTACTCTGGAGGAGTATACGAACAACGGGATTCCAGTAACCAAACCGAAGTAAACCTCAGGCTCCTGAGAACAACCAAGAAGAAGCCCCGTCTCCTATGGAGTGCGGGGCTTCACTTATGCTTCCACACGGGAAGATTCTGTTTTGGGCTTCTGTTGATGATTCGAGCCTAGGTGCTTAGAGCCTCTGCCCTGCTTATGCGAATGAGCCGCCTTCGGATTGAATTCCCCTTGCTGCTGCGATGTCTGGCCTTGTTGCGATTGCGCTTGTCCACGGGATGTTCCACCCTGCTTGCCATCGTGGTTACGCTGGGATGACCCGGACCTTGAGCCGCGAGATTGATGCTGCCCTTTGCCGTTCGGATGCTGCTGCCGGCGGTTCGGTTCCCACTGCTGCGCCTCAGCCGTAGCTTTCGCTTGGTCAGAAGCTTGTCCAACCGGCTGCTGTTCTTGATCCTGCTGTTTGTCCGCATCGAGCTGCTCCGAGTCTTCCGGCTCCTCCGGCTCCCCATCCTGCCAAATTCCACTTTCCGGAATCGATTCGCCGGGCTTGCCGTGAGGCTGCTTATTCGCTACTTTCTCAATAATAAAATAAGCGCAGCCGAAATTACAGTACTCATTCAAATAGTCAGGCAGCGTCGAGATGACCGTATCTTTGGCTCCCTTGGGATGGTTATCCTTAAAAAAACCGCGGAGCCGGAGCTGGCTGTAGCCCCAATCCCCGACAATATAATCGTATCGCTCCAGCACTTCGCTGTACCGGTCTCGGAACGCTTCAAAACGCCAGCCATTCTTATGATCGACAATCACTTCATAGGTTTTGCCCGATATATGAATCACGTTCTCTGCCTCCTCACGATCTTACGACTGCTGCGCCGATTTCACTTGGTCATGCGCATGGTATGAACTGCGCACGAGCGGACCGGATTCCACATGGCTGAAGCCGCGCTTCATCCCTTCCTGCTTTAGCTCGGCAAACTGCTCAGGCGTGTAATATTGCATGACCGGCAAATGATTCATACTGGGCTGCAGATATTGGCCAATCGTCATAATATTACAGTCCACCGCCCGCAAGTCATCCATCGTTTGCAGAATCTCTCCCCACTCTTCCCCTACACCCAGCATGATGCTCGATTTCGTCGGAATGGTTGGTGCGATTCGCTTGGAGCGCTCCAGGAGCTCAATCGAACGGCGGTACTTGGCCTTGGCCCGCACCTTATCGGACAGACGCTCCACTGTCTCTACATTGTGGTTCAGAATGTTCGGTTTAGCCTCAAGTACTTTGCGCAGCGCTTCTTCATTCCCTTCAAAATCGGGAATCAGCACTTCCACGCCGGCGAGCGGCAGACGCTCCTTCAAAGCGCGGACTGTTGCCGCGAAAATTGATGCCCCGCCGTCCTCCAAATCGTCCCGTGCCACAGATGTGACAACTACGTGCCGCAGACCCATTTGTTCCGCTGCCTCGGCCACACGCTCAGGCTCCTGAAGGTCGAGCTCCGTCGGCAGACCTGTCTTTACCGCGCAGAATCGGCATGCCCTTGTACAAATATCTCCAAGAATCATGAAAGTCGCCGTCCGGTTCGCCCAGCATTCGTGAATATTCGGACACTTCGCCTCTTCACACACGGTATGTAGAGTCTTGCCGCGCATCATATTTTTTAATTCCTTGTAATTATCACCGGTAGCCAGCTTAATCTTGAGCCAATCGGGTTTACGTTCTATCTGTCGAGTCGCCATGATGCTTCCCTGCTTTCTACAAGAAATAAGAATCATCAAGAAAAGTATACCACAAACCGATCATTAGCGCAGAAAAAGAAAAATGCAAGTTTGTTCGGAACCATCCGCCCGCTTCTGAATTACATTCAAGGGGAAATATGGTACACTAGGGAAAGCGTTTAATTAGGGAGGATAGCCTTTTCCGACATGATGAATACAGATCAGATTTTGAAGCTTGTAGCGTCAGGAGATCTCGATATTACCGATGCCAAACGTTTACTTCTGGAGGCTGCCGGATACCAGAAAACAGGAACCGAAGCCCAGTCTGTGGACGACTCCCTAGGGTATGCGCAGCTTGACCTAAAGCGAGAGGCAAGAACCGGCTTTCCCGAAGTTATCTTTGGAGAGGGAAAATCGGCTGAGCAAATCGCCGCGATCTTCGAGCGGCTCATGGCCAACACGGACCGGGTGCTTGCTACGCGTGTGAGCGAGGAGAAAGCCGCTTTCATACTGGAGCGCATACCCGCAGCGACGTATCATAACGAAGCTCGGGCCATTTCATGGCGGCCCGATAGTCCCGCTAACGTGAAGTGCGGGTACATCGCCGTCGTGTGCGCCGGTACATCCGACGTACCTGTTGCCGAAGAAGCCGCAGTTACCGCCGAGTGCATGGGCTGCCGCGTAGAGCGTGTATACGATGTCGGCGTCGCCGGCATCCACCGTTTATTCCGCAGGCTCCCGCTGATCCGAGGCGCTAGCGCCGTCGTCGTAGTAGCCGGCATGGAAGGCGCGCTTGCCAGCGTGGTAGGGGGTCTTGTTGCGGTTCCCATCATTGCTGTTCCAACAAGCATTGGCTACGGCGCAAGCTTTCAAGGCATGGCCGCGCTGCTGTCCATGCTAAACGCCTGTGCACCAGGCATCTCCGTCGTCAACATCGATAATGGCTTCGGCGGCGGTTATAATGCATCATTAATTCATCACAACCGGATAAAGAGGGATGAAGAATGAAAATTTTGTATTTGGACTGCTTCTCCGGCATTAGCGGGGACATGACACTCGGTGCGCTTGTGGATGCAGGCGCCGACCGTCATTATATTGAAGAGGAGCTTCGCAAAATCCAGATCGAACCGTTCACGCTGGAATGGAAGCGAGTCAACAAACGCGGCATATCCGCGCTAAAGCTGGATGTCCTGTTGGACCCGGACACTCCTCCGAAGCACCATCGGCATTACTCGGAAATTGTGGAACTGATTCATCATGCAGGCTTCAACGAACGGGTGGTCAAGCTTAGCCTCTCTATCTTTGAAAAAATCGGCATAGCTGAAGCCAAAATTCACAATATACCCATCGAAAGAGTACACTTTCATGAAGTCGGTGCCATTGATTCCATCGTTGACGTCATCGGTGTGGCGCTGGCTATCGATTCTCTGAATATCGAGAAAATCGTTTCCTCCGCTGTCCCGCTCGGTTCGGGCACTGTGCATTGCGACCATGGCATTTATCCTGTGCCTGCTCCTGCCACACTCGAAATGATGAGAGGACTTCCCATTGCCCATACCGAATATTCTCTGGAAATGACGACTCCAACCGGAGCCGGTATCATAGCCGGTCTAGTGGATGAATTCGCCAAAGGCCTTCCGCCAATGATTGTGGAAACCATCGGTTACGGGGCGGGAACCCGGGATTTGCCTGAGCAGCCAAATGTGCTTCGCGCGGTCCTAGGAAAAGCAGACCCCTATGCGAACAAATGGCATGTTCATCACGAAGCAGTTCACCATGAGCATCCCCATCACCATAGTCATTACGACGAGGACCACCATCACCATAAACATGATCATGACCACGAGCATCTCCATGATCATGAGCATGAGCATCACCATGAGCATCGCAACCATCAAGGAGGACTTTGTCACGAGCCAAGGCACGAATCCTCCTGCACTCACGGATAATAAGAAAAAGATCTTGCTTACATCCATACTTGCCAAGCCTCCGTTGCTTCCTAACCAGGGTACGGAGGCTTTCTTTATACGTTCCCCGGTCCCTCCATAAACCTCCTGCGCACCTCATCGTACACCATTTTCAGCGGTACTCCGTGCGTTTTAGCCGCCTGCTCGCACTCTTTGAATTCCGGCGCAAACTGTACGAGCTCTCCTTGGTGAAACCCCGCTTTGACATGAATCGGGCCCCACGGCGTATCGACAGCATGAAACTTCCTACCCAGCCGATGGCACGATGCTCGCACATAACGAAGCCCCAGCGTGGTCGTTTCACGAAAAATAACCCCCTCCATCCGCTCCACTCCCGAATCGTCCGTCAGTACATTGAGCATGACCCCAGGACGGCCCTTTTTCATAATGATCGGAATCCAATATACATCGTTTGCCCCTTGTTCCAAAAGCAAATCCGTAATATATGAACACAACTCGGGGTTCATGTCATCAATATTCGCCTGCAAAATCAGCATCTGATCGTCCAGATGCTCCTCACGGTGTTCAAATGCCATTGCGCATCCCTCCAAACAGCATCATATCAAACTTGGTATGGGATAAAAAGCCGTTATTCGGCACAACCTAACGTTACACATATCAGTAAAAGCTGTGGACATTTCGGCGAAGTTACAAGAAACTTCACCAGATAACAGTTTGGTCAATAGAAGGAGGTAATTCCCCCATGGTTGCAAGTTGTGCCCGGGCTTTAGCTGCTGTGCTTGTCTTCACGCTGCTGACAAGCACAACGCTCTGGCCCGCGGAGAAACAAGCCTCCGCCTCCGCCCCTTCCGTTTCCTCAAAGCCTGCCCCCAAAACCGGCAAAGAGGCAAACGGGATGAAAGCGGTGTTTGCAGAGCGGAAGGATCTGTTCGATAAGGTAAGTACGTTAACCGGCATTCCCTGGAACTACTTGGCTGCCATTGATCAATATGAGCGAACTCTTAACTTAGCCAAAAAGCGTCCCGTCAAAGACAGCCCGGTGGCCATCTACTTTACGGATCTTCAGTGGGGCGGTATGTTCAATCCCGATCATGAGGATACGAATGAGCAAAGCATCATGCTGTTCGGCGGCATGGGCCGTGACGGTTCCGGAGACGGAATAGCGGATCGGTTGAACGATCTCGATCGCCTGTATTCGATGGCTGTTTATCTGCTGAACAAAGGGAGCTCGGAAGAGGACCTTGGTATCGGATTGTGGGAATACTATCAAAATAACCGGAGCGTGGAGCGTATTCAGCAATTCGCCCGAATTTACGGTACGTTCGACACCCTAGACCTGCATGAGCACAGCTTTGTGATGCCGCTTGGCTCCAATTACTCGTACCGAAGCACATGGGGCGCCAGCCGAGGCTGGGGTGGTTTCCGGATACATGAAGGGACGGATCTGTTCGCCGGATACGGGGTCCCGGTACGCAGCGCCACCTACGGCATCGTCGAGGTTATGGGCTGGAATCCTTACGGTGGCTGGCGGATCGGCATTCGGGACTTGAACAATGTGTACCACTACTACGCCCATTTGTCCGGATTTAACAAAAAAGAAGTGAAGCAGGGCGTCATCGTCAAACCCGGCCAAGTGGTCGGATGGGTCGGCAGCTCCGGCTACGGAAAACCGGGAACGTCCGGTAAATTTCCTCCGCACCTGCATTACGGGCTTTACCGGGATAACGGACTGACCGATTGGTCGTTCGATCCGTATCCCCATCTGCGCAAGTGGGAGCGCGAGGAGCGTATGAGGCGCAAAAGATAAGTTCTTCTGCTGTGAAACACCCCTGTGATGGGCAGCTTCTGCGCGGCTGACCGTTACAGGGGTGTTCTGTTCTGTTAGCCCGGCACCAAGTCTGAACGAAAAAGAAGGCTCCCATGATAGGAACCCTCCTTATCGAACCGTTGAAAGCTTGTTTATCCGTGCTTCACATGCTGAAGCATCTGAACGAAGATTTGTTCGATATGCTCGTCGTCTAGCGAGTAAAACACAGTTTTGCCCGCTTTGCGGCGCTTCACAATGCGAAGATTGCGCAAGTAACGCAGCTGATGAGAAACCGCCGACTGCCCCATATCCAGCACTAGCGTCAGGTCGTGCACACAAAGTTCTGTTTCCAGCAGCGTATATATAATTTTTACCCGGGTCGGGTCCCCCAGCACTTTGAATACATCGGCAAGCGCCGCTGCAGTCGGTTCCGGAATCAAATCCCGTTTCAATTCGGCAATAAGACCGGTGCCCGTGCAGGGATCATCGCATTGTTCGTTAAGCACCTTGTCCACGCCCCCACCGTCCCTCTTTGTAAGCTCGTCAGTCCATCCAACACTATTATAGCAGAAAATAGAACGCTACACCGCCATAACGGACAATGAGAAGGTTTCCTGCTGAACTGTCTCCAGCATCATAACCCTCTCAAGGGGCGCTCACGGTCCCATCGCTTCGTATGAACAACCAACTGCTCTTTGTTTTGTGATCATTGTTATACTTATTCTAATTTGATATTGATTATAATTTGAAAAGTGATATAATCATTCTTACTTAATAATAATTCTAATTTATATAGAGGAGGCATACCTACCCGTGTACGATGTCATTATCATCGGTGGAGGGCCTGCGGGAGCTTCGGCAGCCGTTTACACCGCAAGAAGTGAACTGAAAACGATAGTGCTGGATAAAGCGCCAGGTGCAGGAGCCTTGGCCCTAACCCATAAAATTGCCAATTACCCCGGCGTAGCGGAAGAGCTCAGCGGAAAGGAACTGCTTGAGCGTATCCGGGAGCAGGCACGAGGATTTGGAGCTGAATTCAAGCAAGCTTCCATAACCGCTGTTGATTTAACCGGAGATACGAAGTACGTGTTCACGTCCGAGGGAATGTTCGAGGGCAGAGCCGTGATCGTCGCGACAGGTTCGAAGGGACGCAACCGGATGCTTCCGGGAGAGGAAAAGCTGCTTGGCATGGGCGTCAGTACCTGCGCCACCTGCGACGGAGCTTTCTACAAGGGCCAAGAGGTCGCGGTGATCGGCGATACGGAGGAAGCTCTGGAGGAAGCCGCCGCGCTCACCAAGTTCGTATCCAAGATTCATTTCATCGTTCCCCGTCCCGAGCTTCAAGGCGTGTCTCATGCGCCAGAGCTGGAACAAACGCAAATGTATTACCGAACCAGACCGCTTGAGATCGTCGGAGAAGATCATGTTACCGGCCTGCGCATCAAATCCTCCGACGGGAATGAGCAGCTGCTCAATATCGAAGGAGTCTTCGTATTCATGTCGGGCAGCAAACCGGGCACAGACTTTCTAGATGGCCAAGTACCGCTTGACAAAGACGGTTTCATGGTGCTTGATGAGTTAATGCAATCCCCGGTATCAGGTGTGTTCGGAGCAGGAGAGGTGCGCCGCACTCCGGTGAAGCAAGCCGTTGTGGCCGCAGCCGACGGCGCGATCGCCGCCATGGCCGTTGATAAATTCATCCATAAACGCGAACAACTGGTCCCGCAATATAAATAAAAAGGAGACATATACTCATGTCTAACACGTCCAATGTCATTGTTTATTCCAGCGAGAACTGCCCTTACTGCATGCAGCTTAAAAAATACTTAAAGGACCAGCAAGTCGATTTCGAAGAGAGAAACATCTCCTTGAATGAAGAATATGCCAATGAGCTTGAAAGCATGGGCATCAGCTCCGTACCGCTTACAGTGATCGGAGAGCATAAAATACTGGGCATGAACATTACTCGACTCAAGAAAGCATTGGCGGAATAAATAAAAAGCAGGACGTGCGACAAAACGCACGTCCTGTTTCTTTTCCAAGAAGCCTAACGGAAACTTCCCACTCCACTCTACCCGTTATACTTGTGAATTAGCTTCATCTTCAGATCCCACGCCTTCTGGCTGAGATTTACTCGGTAATGCTCAGGGTTGAGCTTGCGCAAATATTCCGGCCAGAAGAGCTTTAACTGATCTTCATGATAGGCTTGGATTTGACTCAATGAAGGTAATCGATACACTAATTGCCCTTGAGAAAATACCGGGGTTAGAAGCGTTATTGCTTCATAGTCCTCGATCATTTTATTTCGATAGGGATGGATCGGATCGAAGAGCAGCAGCTGTTTTCCTTGCCGGACGTCTTCTTCATGCTGCAAAGCAATATAGTCTGCCTCTGCTTTGCCTGTCTTTTTATTGACGATGCGATAAACCTCTTTAATACCGGGGTTCGTTATTTTTTCAGGGTTTCCGGAAATTTTAATCACCGGTTCATACACACCGTCTTTTTCCCTTGCTGCTAACTTATACACCCCTCCAAGAGAGGGCTGATCCCCCGCAGTGATCAATTGTGTGCCTACTCCCCAAATATCAATGGGCGCCCCATCGGCCTTGAGATTAAAAATGATGTTCTCATCCAAATCGTTTGAAGCGATGATCTTAACATATGAAAGTCCCGCTTCGTCTAACAACTGCCGGGAACTTTTGGAAAGATAGGTTAAATCCCCGCTGTCCAGCCGAATGGACTGCAATCTTTTCCCTTGTTTTTCAAGCATTTTTGCGGTTTTAATCGCATTAGGGATACCGCTTTTCAGCGTATCATAGGTGTCCACAAGCAACGTGACCTGATCGGGCAAAGATTCAGCATATTTGCGGAACGCTTCTTCCTCCGACTCATGGCCCTGAACCCATGAATGAGCATGGGTCCCTTTCGTTGGAATGCCAAAAAGCATTCCTGCTCTTACATTAGAAGTGGCATGAAAGCCCGAGATGTATGCCGCTCTTGCCCCCCACACAGCAGCGTCTGCTTCTTGAGCCCTTCTCGACCCGAATTCCATCAGGATATCATGAGGCGCTGCCTGTTTGATTCGCGATGCTTTGGTGGCAATCAAGGTCTGATAATTCATAAAGTTGAGAATAGCGGTTTCTACCAGTTGGGCCTCAAAAATTCTGGCTTCCACTCGGATTAAGGGTTCATTCGGGAAAACGAGAGTTCCTTCCGGAGCCGCATACAGATTGCCTGTAAAACGGAAAGCCCTTAATTGCTCCAGAAATTCACTTTGGTAATTCTCTTCTTCACCACTTAAAAATTGAAGCTCTTCTTCGCCAAAAGATAAACTTTGTATGTAATGCACAATACGCTCCAAGCCTGCAAAAACGGCATAACCATTACCAAATGGAAGCTTTCGGAAATAAACCTCAAACACGGCCTTTTGGTTGTGCGATCCCTGCACCCAGTGCGCATACATCATATTAATTTGGTATTTATCCGTGTGAAGCGTCAAATTGTCATAATTCATTGCAGCCACTCCTATCCATTCCTTATTCCTATTTTGCACATAAACGATCATCCTTTATTAACCGTTATACACGTTATGCTCCTTCTTTGTTCGTCCGACCCTGAATTGACTCGGCATTTTTATTTTCGGTATAATGGATATCATTATAAAGGGGAGAAGCCCTGAGGCAAAGTCGTCATTACGGGAGAACGATATTCTCCCCAGCTTTGTTGGCAACGGAAGTTGCTGGCGAGGCCTTTACCGTATGATCCGGTGAAGGTCTTTAGTCTTTAAGCGAGACCGCAGCCCGATCACGAAACAAAGAAGGGGGAATAAACCATGTGGAAAAAAAGAATGACTGTATTGGTTATCCTGCTTGCGATGCTGTTGTCCGGTTGCGGAGTTTTGAACGAAGTCAATCAATCTCTCAATTATGTCAACCAAGCGACCACCTATATCAATGAAGCCAGCGCGTTCGCCGAAGACATCACTGCTCTATCTGAGCAAATCTTAACCGATCCAGAGGCACGAGCGCAATTATTGCAGAAGCTGGATGACATGAAGCAGCGCATCCAGGATTTCAACGGCATCGAGCCGCCTAAGATCGCTCAGCAAATTCATGAAAAGCTAGTTACTTACAATGACACCCTGCAACAAGGAATCAACGACACCATACAGCAAATACAAACGGGAGTATGGGATCCGCAGATGCTGCAAAACTCCGGCTTGCTGGAGACCATCGGGCAAATTACGAATATTTTAGATCAGTTAAATCAACTTGGATAAGCCGTCATTCGCTTCCCTTGAATCTTTTTCCATTAATTAACGTATACCATATATGCAGTATACCTTATTAAAGGAGATGTTCCCATGATTGTAACAACCACGAACAGCATTGAAGGCCAAACAATTGTTCGTTATCTTGGGTTAGTCAACGGGGAAGCCATTATGGGGGCCAATATCATGCGCGATCTGTTCGCCTCTATCACCGATATTGTCGGCGGCCGTTCCGGAGCCTACGAAAGCAAGCTGAAGGAAGCTCGCGATATTGCGATTGAAGAAATGAAATCCCAGGCCATACGTATGGGCGCAAATGCCGTCGTAGGCATCGACGTAGACTACGAGGTCGTTCGGGAAGGTATGTTAATGGTAGCGGTCAGCGGAACCGCAGTGTATACAGAGTAGCGCAAAGAATCTGGCGGTGAATTTCCCGCCAGATTTTTTTTGTACCTGCGTTCATCCGCTCCCGACAGATGATCTAAGATTGGTCGATGACGCGGGCGGTTAGCATGGCTTTGGCCACACGGGCGCCGCTGTGAAAAATCTCGATATCGATCTTGCAAAAACGCCGGCTTACTTCAATGACCGTAGGCATAATCTCAATGACACTGTCGATTTGCACCGGCTTCAGAAAATAACCGGAGAAATTATCCAGAATGAGATCCCCTTTCTTATGCTCCTTGGCAGTTCGATAGGCTACCTGGGTCATGATTGTTGTCAGCACACCCTCAGAAACGGTTCCCAGATGATTCGTCATCTGCGCCGTGATCATCCCGCGAAAATAGAGCCTTCCCTCTTCATTTCTTCGCTCTTCGAATCCCGACCAAATCAAATCCTCGAATGTTTCTCCGTTTTGCGGCTGCATCTGAATATACTGCATCGCCTTTAACACTTCCTGACGGCTGATGACCCCTGTCATTTTGCGGTTTGTATCGATAACCGGCAGGAGCTCGATGCCTTCCCATACCATGATATGCGCAGCAGAGGCGACAGAGGCTTGCGGATGGATCGTGATGGGATTGCGGGTCATGAGGCGGTCCACCGTCTGGCTGGGGTTTGCGCCGACCACATCCTTCGTCGTCACGATGCCGATCGGACGGTTCCATTCATCTACCACCGGAAAACGATTGTGCCCTGTCTCCTCCATGAGCTTTTCCATATCAGCGACCGTGTTGTAGCTGCGCAAGCTGCTAACAGGGGCGTCTGTACGGATAATATCCTCCACCAGCATAATTTTTTTCTTTATCAACCGGTCGTAGATCGCACGGTTGATCATCGTTGCTACCGTAAACGTATCGTAGCTGCTGCTGATGAGCGGCAATTCCAGCTCATCAGCAAGCCGTTTCACCTCAAGAGCCGTATCGAATCCGCCGGTAATGAGCACCCCGGCGCCCTGCTCCAAAGCGCACATATGAGCCTTGTTGCGGTTGCCGACAAGCAGCAGGCTCCCAGGCTCGATGTAGCGCATCATCGCATCCTGCTGCATAGCGCCGATCACAAACTTGTGGAGCGTCTTCTCCAGTCCCCCGGAACCTCCCAGGACTTCGCCGTCCACCATGTTCACGACTTCGGCAAAGGTCAGCTTGTCGATATTTTGCCGCTGCTTCCGATCTACCCTGACGGTTCCCGTGCGCTCCTTCGTACTGACAAGCCCCTGGTTCTCCGCCTCCTTGATGGCACGATACGCGGTCCCCTCACTCACTTCAAGCGTCTGGGCGATTTTGCGAACCGAAATGCGCGTACCCACGCTCAGCTCGGTAATATATCTGATGATCTGCTCATGCTTGGTGAGCAGATCCTGCGACTCGGAGCTCATGCTCGAAACACCCCCGTGCAAACTGTAACATTCTGTTTTTCATCTATTATATAATAGATGCATCAAAAAAACAGCCCGAGCGTTCAAGCTTCTTTCTAGCCCGCGATCTTTATCCAATTAGAATTCAACCGGCTTCTTCCCCTTCATATACCAAAACAATGTCATCCGAATCGCTTCATCGTGCGAAGTCACTTTGAAGTCGAATGCATTTCTAAATTTGCTGTCATCCATAATGAAAGGCCGCTGATATTGATAAAAAATCTCTTGAAACTCTCTCATCGTCGGATTAAACATACTCAAAAGGGTAAGGATAAACTTGTTCGCGATTCTATACCTGGGCATTTTCTCCAATTGAGTGGCGATCATCTGAGTAAGCTCTCTTACATTAGTCGTTCGATCACAGGGAACATGCCATATCTCTCCTAATGCTTTATCCATGGCTCCGAGCGTCACGAGACCGCGGGCAAAATCCTTAATATAAATTAACGAGTGGGGCGCATCGATATTGCCTAGAGCATCCATCGGTTGATTAGCGATTAGGTTGTCGAATATTCCGGAGCCTAGTACCGATAATGTTACTCCGGGTCCATAAAAGCTTGGTCCCCTCCCGATAGCCGCTCGTATCTTACCTTGTCTGTGAGCATTCATCAGCATATTCGCTGCTTGTGCTCTAACCGCTGTTTTTCGGCCAACCGGATGGTAAGGACTGCTCTCGCTCACCTTCCCTTCAACAGGGCCATAAGCATATAGATTGTCACCATAAACTAGAATAGCATTCGTCCGGCTTACCCCGTCAATCAACCCGTTCATGATCTGAGGGAGGTGATTCCACATCGGGTACGGAAGACCCGTACAATTATAGACTACATCCGCATCCTTACTAATACGCATCACTTGATCGGCCTCACTTGCATCACCGGGGACCAGCTCAACTTCCGGCGGTACCTCCGCTGTCCCGCTCCTATGGACCATGCGTACGCTGCAGCCTTGATGAACCAACTCTTCCATGACAGCTCTGCCTAAAGGACCGGCTCCAAAAATAACATGCATTCCTTTTTTCATATGACATCCTCCCTAACAAATTAGTATATTAACACCGTCAACCAACTGCTAAAAAAATTTAGTTCTGCAGCCCTTTCAAATAAGTATCTATATGAAAATCCATCAAAGCATCGCGGTCTTTCCAGTCAAAGGTTGGAAACATAATGAATAATGAAGTCAGCCCATGAAGCGCAGCCCATACCGATTGGCTTGTCACTATCTCACCATAGTTTGAAATGACCCCCAAAGAGACCGCTTCATGAATCAGCTCGACCAATACGTTGAACCCTTTCATCCGGTCACTCTCTCCCGTTATGATTTGATCGTAATGCTCCATATTCTCGATAAACATCAGCTTATAATAACCGGGATTGTCGAGTCCGAATTGAAGGTAAGCTCTCATCGCAGCTTTAAGCTTCACTAAGACTCCTTCATCTTTATGCAAATTTCTGGCTTCTATCAAATACGTTAAGAAAATAGAATACCCGTCCTGCAGTAAAAACAATAAAATTTCTTCTTTATTAGTAAAATGGTTATACAGATTGGTTGGCGAGCATCCTATTTTACCTGCGATTTTCCTCATGGACACATTCTCGTATCCATCATTTAAAAATAAGTCGGTGGCAGCAACAAGAATATCTTTTTTGCTGATGGTTGTTCTGCCCAATGCTTCCTTGGGATCCATAAACCCATTCCTTTCTGTAAAAAGTTCGCGCATTAACACCGTTAATGTTTACACTGTTAACATTGGCATAAAAATTTCCAGTCGTCAAGCAGCTTGCGTAAACGAATGCATAGAGATCGATGATGAGCCATAAAAAAACAGGACAACCACGCTTGTGTAAAGCATCGCTGTCCTTATATTAAAGCCGTACATTATTTAATCTTAAATCCGGCCTGAGTTCGGATGCATCCCCTTCAGGAAATAACCGACACCCGGAGCCAGAGGATATTCCCGAAAGCCTGCGCTGCCCGTTTCAAATTGCTCTAAGGCCAATCTCCTTATAATGAAACCGGGTTAATTTTTGTGAAGTTTTTTTAATCGGATGACTCCACCGAAGGCAGCACCCAAGCATCGCCCAGCCAGCTCTTAATGCGGACCCAGCCGTCCGCCTTCTCAAAATAAGTAATCGTTTGAGGAGCAAGCGCGCCCATGGCTCTGGATTCTGAATTTGGGTATTGATAAAGGGTACGCTGTTTCGAAAGCTTGACGGTCCCCGTCTCTTTTACCGTATTTTGGGGGATGTTAATGGCAGGATTGACCCATTTCGGTCCAAGCCATGTCTGGATCAGATACCATCCGTCTTGAGATCTCTCATAAGCTTTCACGGTTTGTGGGGACAGCTCAGCAGCCGGCTTGGTCTCCGCATCGGTTATATCATACATCGGTGTGGCCGATGGGAGGCGAAGATCGTATTGATCTCTTACCACATCAAAGACAACCGGATGCTTCGGAAGAATCCATTTGGGACCCAGCCAAGTATCGATTTCCAAATAGTTCCCCCACACCGCCATGACATGCACGGTCTGAGCCGAAACGGTTCCGTAGGTTTTGGGGTTGCCGGAAGGTGCGTCCAGCAGCACTTCCTCCCCCGAAAGAAACACTCTCGTATCCCGTTTCTGTTCTTCGCCAAAGAACGTATCTTGGGACAGCAAGACCCATTTATCCCCTAATCATGTTTAAACTCGAAACCAAATTCGGCTGCGTATTTCCGTTGATCGTTTTACTCTTCCACTGACTCTCCAGCCCCTTGATATTCACGACCTGCGAGTCAGAACAGCAGCCGGAGGCTGGGTAAGATCCGGAGAATGATACACCTCAGTCATCTCCGTTAAAGTCGCCTGCTTCGGAAAGGACGAAGGCTGGACGGCGGACACAGGAGCAGCGGCTAACACTGAACAAAGAACCAGCATGCCTGATGCGGCAGTAATGAATCGCTTCATGATTTCCCCTCCAACCCTAAAAGGACGTCATTCAAGTTCCTGTGAAATTTCTTGTTGATGCTTCTGATGCACGACCTCATGGAATAGATTTGCTGGCTGGGCTTGTTTCTTCGGCTGCTTTATCAAATGAAGCTGAGCTAACACTTTTTCCAATTCTCCCATCGTCACTGGTTTAGCATGCTTCATCAGCTCATATCCAAGATGGCCGCTCATTTCAATCGTCGCGGTTTTTATATCAGAGAAGGAGGAGATGCCGTTTTCTCTTAGCCTTGCTTCAAGCTGATCTACCGACATCCGCAGTTTTTTTAAGTTTTTGGGTATGATTTTTCCATCTTGAACTACGAGTGTAGCGTGGCCCATTAATAACCTTTCGATCACATTGAATTTCACTCCCAGGTACTGGACAACGATTAAGAGGCCTGCAAACATACTCAGAACCACGATTGTTATCCATAATCCTTCCTCCGAAATCGCGTGGCCTATGACAGATGCCATCGCTAATAGCGTAATGAGCTCAAGACCCGTTATTTCCGACACTGTTTTTTTACCGGCAATCCTGATCAGTACAAACCCTACGAACAGTATGATCAAGCTTTCCCATATGTAGCTCATATTGTGACGTCCTTCCTTGGCTGAACCAGCGAACATCAACCGTATTCGGCTACTCGCCTACCTATAGTTTCCCCTAAATAAATCCATTTCATTATTCAAATTTTTGAACGCAAAAAGGAGCCTCTCCCCACTGATGAAAAGAAGAACTCCCTACTCGTCGCAGCTTTTGATCCCTGGGAACTGTTTCTCCATGCATTGAATGAACTCGCCATACGAATCTCGCAAATCAGTTATCGTAATAAGCTCAGGGATATTTGAAATCTCTTCCGCCGAATGATTGCTCAAAATACTATCAAGACCCTTATAGTTAAACTTTAGGTCCTTGTAGGTTTGGTTCAGCTTCTCCAAGACGACTCCAATTAAAGTTTGATATTGTTCCATGACGGGCTCCCCTTACATTTTTATATCATTGTACCATAATGAAATCTAAAGCGGAGAATACAAAAGACCGCATTCAGATGAAGCGGTCCTCGCTCATTAGCCAGTCAAGTCGTAATTATGGACCTGCTTCCCATGTAAAGCAAAACGTAAATACCCGCTGCGGCAGTCATCGTGGCAGAGAACCCTAAGCCATACGAAACCATCGCAGCCAATAACGAGCCCGCCACCGTCATCAGTCCGTTGATTGCCCAGCTTAGGGCGACTTGTTCTTTAACCATTCGTTTCAATCCGTACGGGAACGGCATGCCCATGAAGAAGCCGAGCGGCATAAGCAGCAATATTGCCCCCAAGATCCGCAGCCCCGGAGTGACCATCACTTGGCTTGCCTCAAACCAGCGGATAGTTATTTGTACACCCAAAGCGAGAATTCCAATAAGCAGCAAAGGAAGGTAACGCTTGCTTCCGTTCATTGACCACCGTTCCGAGCAATAGCTGCCGATCCCGCCAGTGATTAACAAGGTCCCCAGTACGATCACAAAAGAAAGCGTCGGATGGCCCAGCGGCAGGATCAGATGCTGTATCAAAGTGACCTCTATCATCATAAATCCTAAGGCAATACCGGAAAAATAAACCGTCGTCCCCATAGACAGCTTTGCCCTGCGAGCCATCAGTGCAGCCAACCCGACAACGGAAATCAGCAATGCCGGAAGCAGTGGCGATATCCCTTGTCCTTTGCTGTAAAAAAACGGCTTGTCATCCGTGTTGGCTTCAAGGTTCAGCTCCGCTTGATTCATCCATTCGCCCATAGCTTCAAACCGGTCATGCACATAAGGAATATGAATGGGAATTTGTTGTATTCCCCTTATAGAGGACAAAAGAGAAGCAGCGTTGGATGGGGTGAACGGCTGTTTATTGACCAGCAGCAGCGGCCTTGTTATTCGATGACCATCCATCCCTTCAACCACATGTCCCAAATGTTGATATGTACCGACCACGGCGATATGTTGGCCGATCTCGGCTTCGGGAACCCCTGCTTTCCGAAAATAGCTTACGGCTGCATACAAAACTTTGTACAGTTCCATCTCATTATGCAGCAATATACCAAGACGACCGCCTGAGTTCAATTTATCGATATAATCCGCCACGGCCTCCCGGGTAAACATGTAGTTTTCGGATAAAGAAAGGCCTAGCCTACTTTCCTCATTTTTCTTCACTAGAGATAAATAGATCAGATCGTAGGTGCTCTTCGTCTCCCGGATATAATTTCTGCCGTCTGATACAATGGGACTGACCCCGCTCAACCCGAACACGTCTCCCGAAAACCCCGATAGACGGCTGACAGCCTCAAAGCTTCCTTTGTTAATATCGACGGCCTCAATCCGGCGATAATCAAGCATACGGGCTGCAAGAACCTCCTGTCCGCCCCCTGCCCCAATGAGCAGCACCTTGTCCCGAGGTATATCTTGAAATGCAAGGAAGCCGGTTGTGGAACGTAAATAATCTACCTGACCTGCTTCACCGCTATATTTTGAAATGGGTGAAACAGCCCCGCCGTCGATCGTGATGTACAGCAAGTCGTCATCATCCGCATCATAAACATCGGTCCGGGCAAACGCATCCCAGCTTGAAAATACAATCTTCGCTTCTTTTTCCTCTACGAACACATTGTGTGGGCTCGTCAAATAAGCATTAAACGGTATCCGTTCGAATAGCGGACTGAATAAGTTGTAGGTCAGCGCCAATAACAATAAGACATGTACTGTCTTCGAGAAACTTTTCATTTGATCGAAACGGACAAAACAGTAGACGCTAAACAACAGAAAGGATATCAAGCTGATGGTCTGGATCGGATTCAATACATTCATCAGGGGAATGACTAAGGCAGCCCCGATCCCGGCCCCTGCCAAATCGGTAAAATACATAAACCCGGCCTGTTCTTGACGCTTTTGTATTAAAGAAGAAACCATCGTCCCGCCGACTAAAAACGGAATAAATGAACATGCAGAGTAAAAGAGAATCCCCTTAAAAGACAGTGCATACATCAGGATGGTACTTCCGGCCAGGAATAATGAATACAAGCCTAGTACATATTCCTGAATCTTCCGAACAATCAACGGCCAACGAAATGAAATATATCCCCCAATGCCGATCCCAAGCGTGCAAAGTGATATAACCAGGAAGACGTAATTATAGTCCATGATAACGGCAAAAAAGCGTGACAAAACGATCTCGTATGTGATCATAGAGAATGCTGTAACAAAAGTGATGAAGCCGTCTTTAAACAAGTCTGATCTGCCTGCCGCTTTCACTGCCGACCACCTAAATTCTATAAAAATCCATAAATTTTATTATTTGCAATTAAATGATTATTAAACCTTTATGAAAACAAAAAAAGCCGTGAACCCGGTTCCTCGTAAGGAACGTCCACAGCTTGTGCTCTCCATTATCACTCACTTCTATTCAATCCCCGCTACTGGCGCTCGACAAGCTTCTCAATTCGGCTTTCGATGTCGCTTTCCTGCATCTCCCCGATAAAGATGTCCTCAATGATTCCTTCCGAATTAATATAAAAGGTCGTTGGGTAGGAAATAACTTTATATTGTTTCCGCACGATATCCTGATCCATTAGAATAGGGAAAGTGATGTTATGTTGGTTCAAGAAGGACCTGACGGTAATCGGACTCTCATTCAGATTCAAACCCAGCACGACGACATCATCGTTTTTCCACTTCTCGTACTGTCTTTCCAGTGCCGGCATCTCATTTACACAGGGAGGACAGAACGTTCCCCAGAAATTGACGACCACACTTGTCCCTTTGTAATCCTCTAAATTGTAGACTTTACCGTCCAGCCCCTGCAGACTAAAATTCGGAGCATAGCTTCCGACTTTAACTATTTCGTTGTCTTCCTTGAATATCCCGGCTCCCACGGTATATGCCCCGGCAAGCAATGCAACGGCGAGAATCATAAACTGCACCCATTTTCTGTTTTTCATTTGCTGGCGTCCCCCCATTTATGAAACCCTTCCACTACAAATTGTAGTATTGTTGCCCCCGCCATGTCAATTCCGCCATGAGATTGTCATAAACCACCTCACTCGCAACACTGAGCTGCAGCTCGAGAGAAA
Organism: Paenibacillus sp. PvR098; assembly: GCF_017833255.1. NCBI lineage: Bacteria > Bacillati > Bacillota > Bacilli > Caryophanales > Paenibacillaceae > Paenibacillus > Paenibacillus sp. PvR098. The sequence continues at coordinate 4,256,707 of NZ_JAFIBU010000001.1, read as the reverse complement.
AACACTTCGCAGAAAGTGCCTTTCTCTCAGGTCTTTTCGTTTACGTATCATTAAATGGAATCGCCAGGAATAATTTTATAGTTTAATAAAGGAACGGTTGGATAAGCCGTCTGCTCAATTTGACTAACTAAGCTCTCTACGGCCTTTACTCCAAACTCCTCCACCGCGTATTCCACAGTAGTTAATGCGGGGGAAACATATTTTAATACGTCAATATGATCAAAGCCCATCAATCCTGCATCTTGAGGCACTTGTATTCCTTTTGATTTCAAGTGGTTCATCACTTCCAGAGCATAAATATCACAGGAGAACAAGATAGCTGTTTTCTCAGGGCCCTTGAGCTCCAGTAGTTACGCCCATAAAATCTCCCCCAAATTATATCGTCAGCAGCACGGTCAAATCCGGGGCTGAACGCGACATAGTAAACACACCCGAACCCGGAGTTTTCCGGTGACGGGTGTATGGTCTTCAGACATAGCCTGTTTTTAATGACCGATCGTTTCGTTATTTTGCGCCGACTTTCGATTCCTGATCAGGTACTTCACGATAAAGGGAGCAATCGCAAATAATACAATTAAGGACAATATCGTAATCGTAATCGGACCTCTGACAAAGATGGCAGGGTCTCCGTTGCTGATATCAAAGGATTGTCGAACAGACGTTTCAAACATAGGTGTGAGAACAAATGCCATCAGCAGCGGTGCAATGGGATATCGATGAATACTCAAAATAAAAGCGACAACCCCGGCAATCAACATCACCCAAACATCGAACATGCTGTTCTGATCGGTGAATGCACCCAATACACAGAAAATGATAATCAGAGGAATCATGATGGCGTTCGGTATTCGGATGAAATAGATCAGCAGCGGAATAATGGCGAGCGAAGCTACCAGACTGATCAGATTTCCGATGTACATGGACGAAATCAAGCCCCAGACAAAATCCGGATTGCTTGTAAACAGCAGCGGACCGGGCTTTAAGCCCCACATAATCAATCCGCCCAATAATACAGCTGTCGTGCCGGAGCTGGGAATTCCCAAGGAAAGCAAGGGGGCAAACGCACCCACGGCTGTTGCATTGTTCCCGGATTCTGCTGCTGCTACTCCCTCAAGGGCTCCCTTGCCCATCTGCTCCTTATTTTTCCCCACTTTCTTCTCCAAAATATAAGAAAACATCGAACCTGTCGTCGCTCCCGCTCCCGGCAAAATTCCGACAAAGCTTCCGAGTATACCTGTACGAATCGACGGAGCCATAATCCTTTTCACTTCATTTTTATCCAATAAGCTTTCTCTTATCGTAATTTTGGCGTTATACTCCGCATGTATTTTTTGCAGCATGAGCTCAATAATCTGGCAAAAGCCAAACATCCCGATGATCAAGGCGACGAAGGAAATCCCATTGAGCAAATTGATCGATCCAAATGTAAACCGCGATTGCCCCAAGGTCGGGTCTACACCGATCGTTGCCAGCAAAATCCCGATAAAGGCCGCCAGCAGCCCTTTTCTTCGATTCTCTCCAAACAGCAAGCTAATGGAACATAAGGCCAGCAAAATCACGCATGCAATCTCGGGAGGACCGAAGGATAAACCGATTTTTGCCAATACCGGACCCATAAAGGTTAAGAAAATAATGCCGATTGTCCCGCCTATAAACGAAGATAAATTCGCCGTAAACAATGCCTTCCCGGCTAGCCCCTTTCTGGCCAGCGGATAACCGTCAAGAGCTGTGGTGATAGAAGAAGACTCTCCGGGAATATTGACAAGAATGGCCGTGTAGGAACCGCCGTACATACAGCCGTAATAAATTCCCGCCAGCATAATGATCCCCGTCGTCGGGTCCATCGTGAAGGTGATCGGCAGGAGCAGGGCTACGCCTGTAACGGAACCCAGACCTGGAAGGCCTCCGACTATGATACCTAGAACCGCGCCGACGGCTGCAGCTAATATATTTTGAAACGATAAAGCAACAACGAACCCATCCAGAAGCGATTGAAGGATCCCCATACGATCATCCTTTCATTTAAATTCCCAAAAAGCCCGTCGGGAAGGGGACTTGAAGGAAATACTTGAATATAAAATAAACGACGGCCGTTGTGCTGATTCCAATCATCGCAGCTTGGCGAATCGGATATTTCTCCAAAAAGGTCATCCAGGCTATGACAAACAACCCAAAGGTCAGGATCATCCCGAACACTTCAAAAACCGCGATCATCACTAAGGTGGCAATGACCGGAATGACGTGTTTCTTCTCAATTTTGGCATCGGATGGTTCGTTCTTAAAAATCTCAAATAAACTGAGTATTACAGTTAACATCCCGATGACGAACGGTAAAAACCCGCCGCCTGGCCCTTTATTGACCCAAATCTCATTATTGAACCAGCCTTGGTAAGCCCAAAAAGCTCCAAACAAAGCAATCCCCACAGGTACGATTCTTCCCATTCCCCTCCAGCACCTCCAATACGCTTTTCTTATGGAAGCAAAAGGCTTTTTGCAAAGCCTTTTGCACTTTTAGTACACGTTACTTAATGGTCCCTGCTTCCTTATGAATTTCGAGATACATGTTCAACGCTTCTTCAAAGTACTTCTTGCTTTCCTCAGCATTCTTAAATTCACTCTTCAAGTGATATTTTTTGATATAGTTTTCCTGCCAATCAGCTGATTCGCTGACTTTCTTAAAGACGCCCTCCCAATACTTCACAGCTTCCTGCGGCATATCCGGCGGGCCTGCGATGGCTCGGAACTGGGTAAGCTGAATGCCAGGGTACCCTAATTCTTTGAAACTGGAGACTTGATCTAACGGACTAGCCAACCGCTCTTCCGATGTCGCAGCCAAAGCTCTAAGCTCCCCCGCCTCGATCTGAGCAATGACTTCGTTCGGATTACTGGAAACGACGTCGACATGGCCTCCCATCAATGCGGTCATAGCCTCTCCACCGCTATTGAACGTGACATATTTCAGCTTGGCTCCCGCATGCTTGTTGATCAGATGATAAATCAGATAATCCTCTTGTGTCGCTCCTGCCCCGCCTATCGTAATCGCTTCCGGTTTTTCTTTTGCCGCTTTGACTAAATCATCAAAGGTTTGGTAAGGGCTGTTCGCTTTCACAAGAACCAAAAAGGAATCTAAGGCCATTGTTGCGATCGGGGTCAAGTCTTTCAGGGAGACCTCGGCTTTATTGACCACAGTGGCCGCCTGTTGGCCGGATACCCAAGTCATAATGGTGTGCGGATCCCCTTTTTTGCTGAATGTATAAGCGTTACCAACGGCTCCCGTACCGCCGGGCTTGTTGACAATGACCATATTTTTGTCTACTAATTTTTCATTTTTGATCACCTGCGCCAACGTCCGGGCATTAATATCGCTGCCGCCGCCAGGACTGTAGGGCACTACAAATTCAATATCTTTGGCGGGAACAAATCCAGCCGGCGCCGGTGCCGCATTTCCTTGATTGCTTGACGTATTGTCACCACCACCGGAGCTAGGAGCTGCGGTTTGCTTGCTCGAGCAGGCCGTTACCAACGAAACAGCAATGAGCGACGACAATACAACACTTATAGACTTTTTCATAGAATAAACCCTCCTTATGTTATATGGGATAAAACGGCCCCGGCGATTAAGAATACTTGAACTCCGGACGCCTTTTTTCCAAAAATGCGGTAACGCCTTCACGGTAATCTTCCGTTTCAAACGAGTCCAATACCAGCTTGGCGATCCCCGGAGTATCCTTGGTTTCCCCTTCCAATACCTTGCCGATAATATATTTCGAGCCTCTTACTGCGAACTGCGCGTTGTTGCAGATCATGGCTGCGTATTCATAGGTTTGATCCACAATGTCCTCAGCAGAACAGATGCGGTCGATCAAGCCGATCCGGAATGCTTCGCTGGCATCCAGTAATCTGCCGGTGTACAGAATATCCTTGGCTTTGGCCGGACCGACCAGTTCCACCACATTTTTCGTGCCCGGCAAATTATAAACTAAACCGAGCTTGGCCGGAGTAATGCCAAATTTGCCCTTCTCATCAGAGAAACGGAAATCGCAAGCCACCGCAATTTCGCAGCCGCCGCCGACGCAAAAGCCCTGAATCATCGCAATCGTCGGTTTGGACAAGCGCATGATTTTTTCCTCGGCAATTAATGTCGCCCGGTTATACTTGTCCGCCCCTTCCGCCGTGTACCGCAGCGTTTTAAATTCGCTGATATCCGCCCCGGCTGAGAAAGCAGTCTCATCGATTCCACGGAACACCACGACTTTAATCTCTTTGTCTTGTTCGCACTTGTCCATGAGGTCGGCAATGGTAACCCACATCTCATAATTGAGCCCATTACGCTTTTCGGGCCTATTAAAATAAACCGTAGCCACTTCCTTGTTTTTTTCCATATAAACGTATTCCGTTGACATATCCATCCTCCACTCTATAAATAAATTCAATGATTACAAAATGACGCCATTTTGCCGCATGGACTGTATTTGTTCCTCTTCTAAACCGATCGATTGCAGGATCTCGTCCGTGTGTTGGCCTAACGTCGGCGCCGGCATTCGAATTTGTCCGGGGGTAAGCGAAAATTTCGTTGGGATCCCGATCATTTTCATTTTGCCTATCACCGGATGCTCCACTTCTTGAACCATGTCGCGGGCCAAATAGTGAGGATCCTCCATCGCTTCGGCGAAATTGTTGATCGGTCCTGAAGGAACGCCCGCCTTCTCACACTTATCTAACCAGTATGCGGAATCGTTGGAAGCCATCACCTCTTCAATCAGAGCTTCCAGTTCCTCTACATTGTTGATGCGGTCCGTATTGGTCCGAAACCGCGGATCAGTGATCCATTCCGGTTTGTCGATCACATCGGTGCAGAGCTTTTCCCACGTTCTCTGGTTCGCGCAGCCGACCATCATATAGCCGCTTCGTGTTTGGACTGATTGATACGGTGCAACGGAACGATGCCTCCAGCCCGACGGTCCCGGAATCTTGCCGGTTGCAAAATAAGCGGCAGCCTCCCACGTAAACCAGGGCAGCCCGATCTCCGCCAGAGAAACATCCACATGCTGCCCTTGGCCTGTCTTTTGCTTATAGATATAAGCAGCCAATATGGAGTAAGCAGCCGTGATGCCCGCGCCGATATCATATACGGCAATACCCGATTTCATCGGTTTTTTGCCCGGCTCGCCGGTCATGCTCATCAGGCCCGTCATGCCTTGAAGCACCAGGTCAAATCCTCCCTTGTGGGCGTATGGCCCGGTTTGGCCGTACCCGGAAATCGAGCAGTACACAATGCCCGGATTGATATCCTTCATCGTATCAAAGTCGATTTTTAACGATTTGGTAACCCCCGGGCGATAATTTTCTACAATGATATCTGCCGTTTTTGCTAACTCATAAAAGATTTGCTTTCCTTCTTCGCTTTTCAAATCAAGCGCAATGCTTTTTTTGTTTCGGTTAATTTGAAAGAAGCTGGTAGATTCCCCGTTCACAAAGGGTCCCAGCTGCCGGGAATCATCTCCACCGGCCTTTTTTTCCACCTTGATGATTTCGGCTCCCAGATCTCCCAAAATCATCGTGCAGTGAGGTCCTGCCATAATTTGCGAAACATCAAGAACACGAACGCCTTCTAAAGGAAGCATATTGCAACACTCCTAACGTATGAAAATAGTATATTATTTCAAAATTTTCGAATATAATATTGAGAACATCTTCCAAAAGGGGAAAGAACCGTTGCCATTCATCAAGCGTAAACTCCCGCTGCAGCTTCGCATTATCGGGTTAGTGCTCACCGTGGTGCTATCTATTCTAGTGAGTGTCGGCTATCTTTTTAATTTAATCATTGTTCAATCGGTAGAAGACGCTGTCGGCGACAGCGCGCTCGATGTAGCCAAAATGATAGCCGAATTACCGGATGTCAGAGAAGCAATTGAGCTTGGCGATCCTAACTCTTACCTCCAACCCCGATCACAAGAATTAAGAGAGAAAACACAAGCCGGTTTTATTACGATCCTCGATTCTAACGGCATACGCTATACGCATAATAATACAGAGTTGATCGGCCAAAGATTTACCGGCGGAGATGATGGACCCGCCCTTTCAGGCGAAGAATATATTTCCAAGGCCATCGGTATTTCCGGGCCGTCTATCCGGGCATTCGTCCCCGTCAAAAAGGACGACAAAGTCATTGGCGTAATCGCCGTGGGCATGTTCAACAACAACATATACAAAATCGTGAATTCGTATTTTATTTCTGTCATCTATTTTCTTTCCATCGCTTTGGCACTTGGAATTCTTCTATCCATCCTGCTCGCCAGGAGCATCAAAAAGACGATGTATGGTCTGGAGCCTGATGAAATCGCTAACATTGTAAAGGAACGTGAAGCGCTCTTGGACTGTTTGCATGAAGGGGTCATTGCCGTAGATAAACACCGGAAAGTAACCTTGATCAATGAAACGGCCCGAAAGATCCTATCGCTTGACAGTGATGCGCTTGGCAAACATGTAACAGAGATTATTCCTTCATCCAGATTAAGCGAAATCATTGATACGAAAGAGAAAGAGTACAATACGGAACATACCGTCAACGATGTAACCGTGATCGTCAACCGCGCTCCCATTGTCGTGAACAATGAGGTCGTCGGCGCCGTTTCTACCTTCAGAGATACCACCGAAATGCGAAGCTTGGCAGAAGAGCTGACTGGCGTAAAGCAATACATGGAGGGCCTGCGTGCCAAGACTCACGAATTTATGAACCGGCTTCACACCCTGAGCGGTTTGTTGGAGCTGCAGGAATATGAAGAAGCGAAGTCGTTCATATTACAAACCACCAATAGTCAGCAAAAGCTGCTTCAATTCTTAGGGCGCAAAATATTGGACCCCAAAACCTCGGCTCTGCTTCTTGGAAAGATTCAACAAGCAGAGGAACGAAACATCTCGTTAAAAATAGATCCCGGAAGCCATCTGCCGCCATTGCCTGAGGAGATTTCCAACAGCATGATCTTGATTCTCGGCAATTTGATAGACAATGCGTTTGATGCTGTTGAAGGCACTCCCCCAGGAAAAATCGAAGTTACCTTGCTTGATCAGCAGGACCAATGGGTCATCATGGTGGAAGATAACGGCCACGGAATTCCGGAAGACAAGATTCACCGCATATTCAACAAACATTATTCAACCAAACATTCCGACAGAGGCTACGGATTATATTTAGTTAAGAACCATATCGATCATGTGCTATATGGACAAATCGATGTGTCTTCCACCCCAAATCAAGGTACCATTTTTTGGATAACTATCCCCAAGCGTTGATTGACTCCAACAAAATACAGGAGGGTTCACTTTGTTACTAAAAGCGTTGATTATTGAAGATGATCCAATGGTATCGAGCATCAATCAAAAGTATTTGAACAAAATCGATAGGGTGGAATGTATTGGCAGTGCCAGAAACGGTCAAGAAGCGATGGAGCTGATTGTAGAGCTTGCTCCGGATGTGATTCTTCTTGATATCTACATGCCTTCCATGAACGGGTTGGAGCTTCTACGTGAAATCCGCCGCCAGTTCATTGAAGTCGATGTCATTCTGATCACGGCAGCCGATCATCCCCAAATTATCGAAGAGTCCATGCGGCTTGGAATTGTAGACTACATCATTAAGCCTTTCGACTTTGAGCGCTTCCGTTCCGCACTGGAAACCTTGAAAAAAAGACATTTGCTCTTCCGTCAGCATACGAACCTCAACCAACAGCTGCTCGATTCCATATACCTCAAAGCAGATAAAAAGCATGTCAGCGATAACGAAACGGAAGTACCTAAGGGAATCGATCCGATTACGCTGCAAATGATTCGGGACTCGCTCGCCAATTCCGGCCAGCCTCTGTCCGCTCAAGACATTGCGGACCAGCTTTCGCTGTCTCGCATAACCACAAGAAAATACCTGGAATTTCTATGTGAAATCGATGAGCTTATGCTTGAATTGAAATACTCTACTAAAGGGCGTCCCACCAAGCTGTATGTTTATAACGAAAAATTGTAAGCGTTTACTCATAGGCTAATATTTTGGCTTCCAAATATCTTCGGCTCTGTCCGACATAATGCTCGGACACGAATTGAAGCATTTGCAAATCCTGCTCATTGAGCTCCCGGACGACTTTTCCTGGAGAACCCATAACCAAAACACGGGGTGGAATTTTTTTGTTTTCCGGAATTAAGGTGCCAGCGGCAATCAATGCTTGTTCTCCGATTTCTGCATGGTTCATCACAATGGAGCCCATCCCGATCAATGCCCCATCATGGATCGTACAGCCGTGCAGAATCACGTTATGACCTATGGATACCTGCTCTCCGATATGCAAAGGTACTCCGGGGTCCACATGAAGCGTGGAGCCGTCTTGGATATTCGTTCGCTCGCCGATGATGATCGGCGCGTTATCACCGCGAAGCACCGCATTGAACCATACGCTTGACTCCGCACCCATAGTAATATTTCCGATTAAATGCGCTCCCGGGGCAATGTATGCAGTAGGATTCAACTGCGGCTTATATTCGCCTAGCGAAAAGATCATCTGCGTCGTTCCTCCTTCTCTTGAGCAATATGATTAGGACTCTTCCAATTGATAACGGTTACATTTTTGATTATAGCGAATTGGATAACCGATGTGGTTTTTCGTATTCAACGTAAGATAATTCAACTTTTGTAAAGCACTTTTGTAATTTTAGTAACCCAAATAAAATGATCCGCAGCCCATGATGGATTGCAGATCATTCTTTGTGCCAACCGATCCATACGTTCACGAATTTACCCTCTTTTCACTGCGTTAAAAATATCGATATACACTTGCCCTTCTCTCTCCATAGGCTCAAATACATCCATTGGCCGCGGCGGCGGTCCGCCGATATGGTTTCCTTTGGAATCAAATTCTCCACGATATGGCCCAATTTGGTTTTATCCCCGAGCAGCACAATATTTCCCGGTTTCTCCCCGGACTGCTCTTCTTGCTCCCCTTTGTTCGATTTGGCGGCGTGATAAAATAATCCTCCTGCGGCAGCCTCCACCCCAACAATGCCTAGCACGAGCTTTCCCGTTGAACCTAAAAATCTTCTTCGACTGATCTTGGCCGCTTTTATACGTTCTATCATGATCACCCCTTAAGATAATAAGATATGTACTATTATAAACCATAGATTTGTAGGAGCTGTGAAGAATGTATGAATCAATATGATGACACAATGTTTTGAATATTTTGTGACAAGGAAGGATTTTAGCGAAATTCATCTAACTACAGAGAGTAGTTTTAAAAACAATGCCGAATTTCCTATTGGAAAACGGGGGATCCATACTCGGGTGAATTGATCTCGGATGACAGGGATCATAGGGGAACCTTCTACCAAACCCTCCAGCTAACCTCGTAGGCACCGGAAGGAGCAATATCGCTTTGAGAAAGTTGTCGTTGTTTTTGTCAGGAGCCGTGTTATTTTTTTCTATCGGAGCAGGAACCGCTTCCGCCAGTTCTTCTTTGAATGACTCTGTAGAAGATCTCCTAGGTACCCGATATCAATGGGGCGGGACATCCAAAGCAACCGGATTTGACTGCTCGGGCTTTATTATCACCGTATATGACCACTTCGGCATTGATCTGCCGCGCACTTCGAGAACACAAGCCAATGAAGGAGTATGGGTGAGTAAAAATAATCTCCGTCCTGGCGATCTGGTATTTTTTAATATTAACGGCAAAAACATTTCACATGCAGGCATATATGTGGGTAACGGCAAATTCGCTCACTCCGCCAGCAAAAAAGGGGTTAGCATCAGCAAATTGAGCGAGTCTTATTATGACCAACGCTATTTTACCGCCCGTAGGGTTGTCTCGGACAACCAATATCAACATATGATGGCTAATTCGAAATAAACGTTCACTGTAAAACGGAAAGCCCCAAAACACCTGTGTTTTAAAAGGTGCTTTGGGGCTTTGGAATCTTTTGGCCGATTATACTTTGACTCGTTGCAAACGCAGTGCATTAAGAACAACAGATACCGAGCTTAAGGCCATGGCTGCACCAGCGACCCAAGGAGCTAATAGACCTATGGCTGCAATGGGGATACCCAGCGTATTGTAAGCGAGAGCCCAGAACAAATTTTGCCGGATGTTGGCCATCGTTTTTCTGCTCATTGCCATCGCGTCCGCTATACTGTTCAAATCACCGCGCATGAGAGTGACATCCGCCGCTTCCATAGCCACGTCCGTCCCTGTTCCGATGGCCATTCCGATGTCTGCAACCGCGAGCGCCGGTGCATCATTGATACCGTCCCCGACCATAGCCACCTTCCTGCCTTGATCCTGAAGCTTCTTCACTTCCTGTGCTTTCCCTTCGGGCAGCACTTCCGCCAATACATGATCTATCCCTACCTGCTTCGCAATCGCGTTAGCCGTACGCTCATTGTCGCCGGTAATCATAATCACCTGAATTCCCATTTGCTTTAATCGGGCGACCGCTTCTTTAGACGTCTCCTTAACCGTATCCGCCACAGCAACAAGCCCCGCATACTGCCGATCAACGGAAACGAGCATCGCCGTTTTGCCTGACTGCTCCAGCTTCACCATCGTTTCCAACACCGGTTCGATCGAAACATCGTATTTAGCCATCAGCTTTCGGGTTCCCGCCAATACTTCTTTGCCTTCCACTACGGCTCGAATACCGTAACCGGGAATCGCTTCGAACTCATCGGTCTCGGAGAAAGAGATCCCTTTGGCTGCAATACCCGAAACGATGGCCTCAGCAAGCGGATGCTCGGAATTTTTCTCGGCGGCTCCCACCAGCTTCAAGAAGGTCATTTCATCGATGCCTGCTGGAATCACATCTGTAAGCTCCGGTTTGCCATGTGTCACCGTACCTGTTTTATCCAGAACAATGGTCTCAATCCGATGCGTCGACTCCAAATGCTCTCCGCCCTTGAACAAAATCCCAAGCTCAGCTGCGCGGCCGGAACCGGCCATAATAGACGTAGGCGTTGCGAGTCCGAGCGCACAAGGACAAGCAATCACCAGTACCGCAATGGCTTTCTCCAATGCCCCGGCAAAGTTCCCAGGTTCCACCCAAAGGTACCAAACAACGAAAGCGATGATCGCAATTCCGACAACAATCGGAACAAAAATACCGGAGATGACGTCTGCCACACGCTGAATCGGCGCCTTTGAGCCCTGCGCTTCCTCCACCACTTTAATGATTTGAGCGAGCGCTGTTTCCTTGCCGACCCGCGTTGCTTTAATTTGAAGCATACCGTTTTTGTTCATTGTTGCTCCGATTACACGGTCCCCTGCTCTTTTTTCAACGGGAAGGCTTTCTCCCGTAAGCATCGATTCATCTACGGACGATATCCCCTCGATCACTTCACCGTCAACCGGCACTTTTTCACCGGGCTTTACCAATACCATATCGCCGAAAGTTACTTCCTCAACGGGAATATGCATCTCCTGCCCGTTACGGACGACCAACGCCGTCTTGGCCTGCAGTCCCATAAGTGTCTTAATTGCCTCGGAAGTACGGCCTTTGGCCAATGTTTCAAACAGCTTGCCCAGAATGACCAGCGTGATGAGTACGGCGCTTGTCTCATAGTACATAGCTGGACCGTGGTGTCCGGCATGGGCATTGGATGCCCAATCGATCGTCAAATACAAGCTGTAAAAATAAGCCGCCGAGGTTCCCAGAGCAATGAGCACATCCATATTGGCGCTTTTGTTACGAAGGGCTTTATAGGCACCGACATAAAATGGTTTACCGATAATGAATTGGACCGGTGTCGCAAGAGCCAATTGGAACCAAGGATTCATAAAAAGCTCAGGCATCCAAATCCACGAAGTGAAAGAAAAGTGACTTACCATAGACCACAGCAGCGGAAGGGACAGGACGGCGGAAATGAGTAATGTCAGCTTCTGCCGTGCGAGTTCCTTCTGACGGCGCGTCCCGGAGTCAGACTCCTCCTGCTTAGGAACTGCCTTGTAGCCAAGCTTTTCTACTTTCTTCTGCATATCCGTTATGGACACTTCAACCGGATTATATTCCACATGAGCCGTCTCCATCGCAAAGTTGACAGTGGCTTTCGTGACGCCCTCCAGTTTATTTAATCCCTTTTCAATTCTCACCGCGCAGGCGGCGCAAGTCATGCCTTCCAGCTGCAGCTCCGCCGATTCTTTGGCCGTATCATAACCAAGCTTCCGGATGCTTTGCTCCATTTGGTTGATATCGACTTTTTGCGGGTCATAAGAAACGGTAGCTCTCTCCAGCGCAAAGTTGACATTCGCTCCCTCAACGCCTTCGATTTTGCTCAACCCTTTTTCAATCCGATTGGCGCAAGCGGCGCAGGTCATACCTGTGATTTGTAATGAGGCTTGCTTCGTTCCGGCACTTGCAGAATCCACGCTCAACACCCTCTCCGTTAACCTTTCTCAGACGCTCAGGTCATTCTATTATTGAACCGAGTACCCCTGCTCTTCAATCGCTTCTTTAATTCTCTCCAGCGTTAATTGGGTCTCATCAAATTCAACGGAAACGATACGGTTAGTCAGATCCACTTTTCCTTGTGCTCCTAATTCCTTGATCGCTCCTTCAACAGAATTCACGCAATGTCCGCAAGACATTCCTTCTACTTTTAATGTAACATTCGTCATGGCTCAATTCTCCTTTTATATATAATGATGTTAAAGGTTATCGGTTAATGATTTTAGTATACCCCCCTATAGTATATTTGTCAACGTTCTTTTTCTTTCTTTTACCATTCCCCACAAATGAAGGCTTCATGTGCACTCCATACCATAAATTAACCACTTTTCATACTTAGTGAATAGAGCGATTTGTAGTGGGCAAATTAAACCTACAAGAACCATATTGGAAGGGATTATGACAATGAACTACTGGGGAGCTGTGTTACAGCGGTTAGATTTGCACGCAAAAGGGGCTTGGCTTGTTTATATTGGTGGAACCATTTTATTTCTGAGCTCCATCGTGTTCAAAAGAAAGCTTACCTGGAGAGAATGGTATATCACCTTTGGAGTTGTGGGGTTGTTAGCCTGGATCGGGAATATTATTTTCTTTTTTCAACTGGACTTGCTCGATTCAGGAGATCCCTCGATTGGCGGTATTCCTGACTTATTCATGTTTACTCTTGCCCCACCTTCCATTGCCTTATTGTATTTAAATTTTGTTACAACCCGAAATAAATGGATTCTCACCAGCCTATTCGTTGGATTCTCCCTAGTATTCGAGTACCTTTTAGTAAAAGCGGGCTTCCTTATTCAAAAGGGCTGGCATGTATGGTATTCGATACCTTTTTATTTTCTGTTCTTTCATGTATTTCTACCGTGGCATCTTCATTACATAAGAGGGGAAGAAGCACTAAATAAAGAAGTTCAATCTCTCCTCCAAACGAATCCAGAAACAGACAGACAAGCGTCTTTCATGATACGAGTAACCAAATGGGTGGGGAACGAGCAAAAAACTCCATTCTTAATGAAATGGAAAGTAAAAAAGGAAAAGGCACGATAATCATCCCTAATCCAAGTTCGCATCTTATCCATAAGCCAATGGCTTTCAAAAGAGAACTGCGTCATGTTTCATGTCCCTATACTTTGTTTAAGAAAGATATGACACTACAATGTGTAGTTAAATTAAAGGAGGCTATTTATGAACACGTATGTGATTCCGCAACATCTTCAACAATGCATCGACGCCTGCTTTGCTTGCATGAAAGCATGTGAACAATGCTTCACCGCCTGTTTACAGGAACCCGATGTCCAAGCAAGAGTCCACTGTATCAGCATGCTCCGTGAATGTGCGGATCTCTGCTCACTGGCTTCACAACACATGGCCCGCAACAGTATGAATGCAAAAGCAATTTGTGAGTTGTGTGCGAGTGTATGCGAGCATTGCGCGGAACACTGCGATCATTTCGAGGATGATCATTGTAAGGAATGTGCTGAGATGTGCAGAAAGTGCGCAGAAGCCTGCCGCAAGATGGTTGCCTAATCAAGGATATGTACGCCACACATGTGTGGCGTTTTTTATTACCTGTGTCTAACCAAAAAAGACTAAAAATCCCGGCTAAAGTACATCACGTACTCTAACCGGGATTATCTATGTGCCAGACTATGAACATCCGCCCAATACAACACTTGGCATAATTAGCACGATAAACATGGAAACGAGTGCAGGTCTGAATTGAAGAAACGGGATATGCACCGATTTGTCGGGGTACAGTACCTGATTAATCCTGTAGTTGATGGCCACATCTGCGAAGTAAACACCAACACCTGGATAGGTAACTGTTCGAATTCGTGAGAGCCTTAATAGAACATTCCCTAATTCATATTCAGAGCCTGTCTTACTCAAAACATAACGATCGGCCAATACTTCCTTTAGCGTCTTGTAGTATTGATGGAACGCTTTAAACATCGGGACATACCCCAACCCATCTACAAGTAAAGTAGATAAGAAAATTTTGAGCGGATCATGATGGATACAGTGGTATCGTTCATGCTGCAGAATGACATCCACTTCTTTGGGTGAGAATGAAGTTAATACGGCCGTCGACACAATGATTTGGGGACGTACGAGCCCCATGGTCAAAGCAATAAACGACGTGTCGTTAACAACGAGAAAATGAACCTTCCAATGACGGTACTTGTAATTCAGTTTTTTGGTCAATTTGTGATGTTTTTTGGACTGAAATATACGCTGCCATTTTTCCGAGAAATACCATTGCTTAAAGGCCCGCCATATCATTCTTGTTACGGTGTACAAGATGACCATAAAGAATAGAACTTTGGTGATTATATGTCCAATCGAGTTTTCACTCACTACGGAAAGGCAATATTGGAACACATTCCATTGGTATTCCACATTCCATACCTCATGAGCTATGAAAAGCCCCATTTGCGATAATAAGAGAACACTCAACAGCAGCGTAAACACAATGATCAGTTTAGGCTTCCATTTCGTTTCTATTATATTCATCTTGGTTTCCTGCTTTGTATTGCACTTATTTTCTCTTGAAGCCTGGCAATCAATTCGGGGTCAGCGTTCTCCAGAGCATCAACCATATGATTCACCACAAGATCCCCATATTCTTGAATGAGTCCCTCCGTAACCGCTTTGGTTTGCTCCGCTATGAATTGTTCTTTGGTCTGTATAGTCGAATAACAAGAAACTCTTCCTCTGCCGCGTCCGGAAGATTGTTTTTTGAGATGGCCCTTCTCAATTAATCGATTCATTACCGTCATGACGGCATTGAATGTGATGGGGTGCTCTTCATTGACAATCGATTGCACTTCTTTCACGGTCAATCCTTCGGAAGACCAGAGCAATTCCATAATCCTGGCCTCTAGCGGACCGAAAAAATGATTCAGCCCTTCTTCATTCACATTATATTTTTTCACTTTCATATCTTATCCCACCCCTCGCACTACAAATCGTAGAATATTACACTACGTAAAGTCAAATCGTATTTATCATCTGCGCGATGAGTCGTCCACTTTTGCCTAAGGTCGATCACAACTTCTACATAACCATTTTATATGATTATTTTATCCACATTACAAGAAAAATCACAAGCAGACGTAAACCATGAAAGTAAATCACCGTTCAAAGCCTTATTACCAATCCAGAGATTAACCTCACAGCGAAAGAGAGCGGTCTGGAGGTCATGCCTGGCAAATGAGGACTGATCTAGCAGCGGAAGTCAGTTGTTCACTGCGGCCATCGGCACTAAACAATTGGATATGATACAATTGTTGATTGAGCTTGATATTGATCCGGATCAAGGAAGCCATTCATGGAATTCTCCATTGCTAAAGACAATATCCTTGGGGATGGACTCCATTGCGGAATATTTTATTGTTCATGGCAAACAGTTGCAAGAGCTGGACAAAGCATTACTCGAAGCGATCACTAAAAAGAATGAGCAGCTAGCTCTTCTCCTATTGGATCACGGAGCAGATTCGGAAACCAAAAATGGGTTTGGACAATCGGCCTTTCAATTAGCTATTGAGTACCGAATGACTGCGTTGGTCGAGAAATTGCTCGAAAAAAGTATTGGGCAGGAACACATGAACCAAGCCTTCCTGACTTCCTTGCAAAAAAGTCAATCCGATATGGCCTCACTGCTCTAAAAGTACGGGGCCGACCCGCATTCCAAACTAAAAAATGGGCAAAATCCGTTCTCCGTTGCAGTGGAACGTCGATTAATTCAAGTAGTGGAAGCATTGATACGCTTTGTAAACTTACAGGAGACGTATCATGCATTTGTGAATGCGGTTATGAACGGATTCCATTTCGATGGTTCTGATGTTCATCAGAAAAGGAATCGGTCCTAATTTGGTTGATGCGGAGGGTACGAGTGCCCTTATGCATGCAGTCAAAGCCGGTCATTCCAAAATGGTGTATGAACTCATTCTGGCGGGCGCGAATATCGATCGACAGAATAACCAGGGGGAAACCGCGAGAAGTGCTGCGCTTGCTAGCAATAATGCAGGTATGCTCCGGATACTTTCCAGTAAAACTAATACACACTGTTGGAGCTGTAAGGCGAGCATTGATTCTATTCGCTATCTTAATTGCAGTACATGTAAATGGATCATTTGCCCTTGCAGCGCAAGCGGCTGTAATTATTCCTTGGATAATTCATACAGAAGATAGACAATTTGTAAAGCAAAAGCTTAGTCCTGCAGTCTCTGCTTTGACTAAGCTTATTTTTGTTATTTATATTTATTTTTGCGTCCATGTCTTCCCGCTATCCTTGCTTTCATAAACCTTGAGCCCGCTTGTGGCAATCAGCAAACGGCTTGCATCTTTTGCAGAGCTTTTGATTCCCAAGGGCATTTCACCGTTCAATTCCACCTGCATCGATTCCCATGTCTTTAAATCTTTCGAGCGAAGGAATCCTCCTTCGGTTAACGCAATGACATTCCCGTCCGGCAAGGTCAGAAGCTAAAAGGCGGGATCATTGCTAATTTTGGTCTCCTTTTGCGCTTCCATTTCCAGATCATAGCGGAAAAGGCCATGTTCAGCGCCTACCAATAAAGAAGATTCATTGTCAGTTGATGCGCATCCGGCACATCCGGCTTCGGCTGGTTCGGAAGTCCGTTCTCAGCCGTTTCCCATGTTTCTCCACCATCTACGGTCCGCTTTACAAATCCGTGACCCGACACCATGATATGCTGCGGGTTAGAAGCATCGATCTCCAATCCCATCACATCGTCCTGGCTTAGCGGCGGGAGAGTCCTTTGCCACTTGGTATCCTTCCATTCATATACGCCGGTATGAGTTCCAAGCCAAACTGTCTCTCCATCCGGAGCATAAGAGAATACATGAGGATGGTTATCGCTAG
Organism: Paenibacillus sp. PvR098; assembly: GCF_017833255.1. NCBI lineage: Bacteria > Bacillati > Bacillota > Bacilli > Caryophanales > Paenibacillaceae > Paenibacillus > Paenibacillus sp. PvR098. The sequence goes on along the minus strand of NZ_JAFIBU010000001.1, from coordinate 4,239,348 downwards.
AGCCGGGGATCAGTTTATCGCTAGCCGACCCGGTTGATTTATTGTACATTCCCCATATGACAAGTCCCAATATACCGTCAAGCACGATGATGAAAAGCCGTCCCATGCCAAAAGATGAACGTTTGCCTTTGTTTTTCATGACTAAAATTCCTTTACCTAGTATTTACACTACAAATTGTAGTTAATATAAACACGCATGTCAAATCATCCGGTGCCGCCCGTTAAGAGTATTGATTTTTCAATATAGGTGTATAAAACACAAAAAGGACTTTAACCCCTATCAGTTAAAGTCCTTCGTGCTACAACCATACATTAACGTTGAAATTCAACGATACTCTGCTTCTTTTCATTCACCGTAAGCCGGAATACATCGGGCCGGTTATAATGGCCCATCACATCAAAGTCGTACCGGCTTTGGATGATCTGTTCTAAATCCAGATCGGCAATCAGCAGCCCTTCCTGATCCCACAGCGGCTTCGTGACATATTCTCCTAAGGGGCCTACGATCGCGCTCCCGCCTCTGGATAACACGTCAGGCTGCTCGGAAAGCTCGTCCAGGCAGGCTAAATCATCCGGGTACGTGCTTTTTGTTGCATATTGGTTGGAGGATAATACAAAACACCGGCCCTCGCAGGCGATATGCTGAATTGTGGCTTGCCAAGTATCGCGTGCGTCTGCCGTCGGAGTGATGAATAGATCTATCCCTTTAGCATACATCGCGGTTCGCGCCAAAGGCATGTAGTTTTCCCAACAGATTAATCCACCGATTCTCCCAAAAGGAGTTTGGATCACCGTAAGTGTGCTTCCATCTCCCGATCCCCACAGCAGCCGTTCCGCACCCGTCGGCATCAGCTTCCGATGCTTACCGAGAAGTTTGCCATCCGGTCCTATGTATACCATGGAGTTATACAAGGTTGAGCTGCCGAGCTCAGCTTCGCGTTCAACTACTCCTACAATAAGGTAGACTCCGGCTTCATAGGCAGTCTGTCCAAGAATATCCATGTCTTCTCCCGGAATTTCTACAGCACTCTCCCAGTATCTCGCCCAGTCCTTTCTGCCCGAACCCGTTCGACTTCCTACCCGGGTCCCAAACGTAAATCCTCGAGGATAGCCTGAGACGAACGTTTCCGGAAATACTACCAATTGGGCTTCTTGCCCTGCCGCTTCCTTCGTCCACTCCGCTATTTTCTTCATAGCAGATGCCTTGTCAAAAAGAATAGGAGCCGACTGAACTATCGCCACACGCGCCGTACGTTCCATAGGGATGACCTCCGTTTATCGTGTTTTCTCCTTAAAGTCCGTATATCTATCATATCGTGCTAAAACAAATGGTAAACAGCCAATCATCCTCCTTTATTACCATCCAATCGTCATGTGATGTGTCTCGCGAAAGGAATTCATAAATTATTACCAAATTCCACGCATGATTTGTGTTAAGATACCAAATAATAGGACTGAATCCATTCGATTCAACAGTTAGGCGGTGTCCCTATGTGGAAGCCCGATCGCTCAAGCAAAAAGCCATTGTATCAACAAATTGCCGAATATATGGAACGCCGAATAAGCTATGGCGAGTACCCTCCCGGCAGCACCTTACCGTCTGAGAGAAAGCTTGCCGGAGAACTCCAAGTCAATCGGAGTACGGTTGTGCAAGCTTATGAGGAACTTCGAGCTTCGGGACTCGTAGAAAGCCTTGTTGGCTGCGGAACCAGAGTAAGCGGAAATAAATGGGGGTTCGCCCCTAAACATGCTGCAAATTGGCGTTTATATGAAGAAAGCGGTGCTTTTTTACCTAACATCCCCTTCATTCGGCGTATTCGTGAAGAAATTCGCAAAAATCCGAAGATCATTGATTTTGCCAGCGGCGAGCTTTCGACCGATTTGTTTCCTAATCAAGCTTTCCAGAAGCTATGGCAGGAGAGGCCTTATCTTGATCATTGGGGTTACGACGATCCCAAAGGCTATCTGCCATTAAGGGAAACGCTTGTCTCGTTCTTGCAAACGTATCATGATATCCATTCGACCTCATCTTCGATTCTGATTACATCCGGATCACAGCAGTCTTTATTTTTGATTACTCAATGCTTGCTTAGTGCAGGCGATGCGGTGGCCATTGAAGATCCTTCTTATTGCTATTCCTTGCCCATGTTTCAGTCGGCAGGATTGCGGCTGCTCCGATTACCGGTCAAAGACGAGGGTATTGAACCCGACGACATCTTGACCTTATATCGTCAGCACCGTGTGCGTATGATTTTTTTAAACCCGAATTATCAAAACCCTACAGGCACGATTCTGAGCCAGGAACGTCGCATGAAGCTGCTGGACATTGCCGCGAACTTAGGGATTCCTATTGTAGAGGACGATCCTTTCAGCTTAACGTCCTTTGACGGTCAATCACCTAAGCCGTTAAAAGCGTACGATACGACTGGTAATGTGCTTTACATCGGATCGTTATCCAAAATTGCTGCATCCGGTTTACGGATCGGGTGGATGGTTGCTCCGCAATCGGTCGTTCATCGCTTGGCGGATGCCCGACAGCAAATGGATTTCGGGCTAAGTGTCATCCCCCAATGGATCGCGGCGCAATTTTTGGGATCCAAAGCTGATTTTGAAGAGCATATGTCATCTTTGAGACAATCGCTGCTAACCAAGCGAAACCTTCTCATTTCGGCTATACATGAACATCTGAACGATGAAGTCGAATACTTCTCCCCCCAAGGAGGACTAAACCTATGGTGCAGAATACGAAAAAAAGTGGATGATTTTAAGCTATTGGAGAAAGGGATTAAACGCGGGGTCATTTTTGTTCCTGGAAGCGTTTATGGCTCGGAACCCGGCTATGTCCGTTTATCATTCTCAAGGCCAAATCCCGAGTTCATCCACAAGGGGATCCGCGCTTTTGCAGATAGTTTAGGACACGGCCAATAACAGTGGACGGGACAACATGTTCCCGATTGGATGGTTACAACCTAGCCATTTCTTGATACGATCCATGTATAAGTCTAAGCTGGATGGTGAATGCGATGCCTCTGTATATCTATTACATTATTTTCTTAACCATTATGTTATTTGGAACGATAGCAACGATCATGATCGGTCTTTCCAAGAAAAACAGAGAAGGGAATCCCGGTTATGACCAAAAAACAAGCAGCATTTTTAAAAATCTTTCCTATTACTATATTATTGCCATCGTTCTCGGTTATTTAGCATTGGTCCTATATATAGTGAAATAACAAAAACATAAAGCGCAAAAAGGAGCCGGTTTTGAACTGCACCCCAAAAAGTTAGACAAGGTTATGTTATTAGGCAGCTTGTAAGGCATGAGTACGGTATTGAACTGGACTCATGCCTTTTAATTTTGCCTTCATTCGTTTGTGGTTGTAGTAATCGATATATTTCGCTAATTCTTGTTTAAAGTGTTCCACACTTTCAAATTCCTTTAGATAGAGGAATTCGGATTTCAATATACCAAAGAAATTCTCAATTACCGCATTGTCGTAACAATTGCCTTTACGGGACATACTTTGCGTGATCCCCCATTCTTGTAAGGCATGACGATATTGCTTCATCTGATAATGCCAGCCTTGATCGGAATGCAGGAGGAGTTCATCGTTCTCTGACAGTCGTTCAAATGCCTTCTCCAGCATCTTCGAGACGAGGGAATAGGTTGGTCTTGAAGCGATTGTATACGCAATAATTTCTCCGTTAAATAAGTCTAAAACAGGTGACAGGTAAAGTTTTTCGCCAAATAATTTGAACTCTGTGATGTCCGTTACCCACTTTTTATTTGGTTTTTCCGCTGTAAATTGACGGTCTAAGAGATTGGGGGCAATCTTACCTATTGTCCCTTTGTAAGAACGATATTTTTTCATACGGACAACGCACTTCAAGCTCAATTCTTTCATGATTCGCTGTACTTTTTTATGATTCACTATATAACCACGGTTCACCAATTCATCCCGAATACGACGATAACCATAACGCCCTTCATGTTCGTCAAAGATGGATTGGATCTGTTTTTTTAACTCGACATCTTGATCCGATTTCCCAAAGTTTTTCACCCAGTAATAATATGTACTACGTGGAATCCCTGCTAGCTTGAGTACTGATTTCACCGGAAATTCATGCCTTAATTCAAAGACTACTTGCGCTTTGTCTTGTTTGGTGATTTTTCCTTGCTTTGAACTAAGGCATTCAACTTTTTTAAATAAGCATTCTCCATACGTAAACGCTCTAATTCTGCTTGCAAAGCCTCTGCTGAACCTTCTGCTGGTGCAGTTTTGTTTGTTGGTTTCTGACTATCTTTTTTCATCGTTGGCCGCCCCTTTTTCTTTGATTCCAGGGCCGCCCAGCCTAGTGTGTCTAAGGTATTTTGCCAATTCCAAAGAATCGATTCGGAAGACAAGTTAAATCTCGCTGCCGTTTCAATAATGGACGTCCCGTGTTCGTTCATATAGTTAATTACGTCTAGTTTATATTGGGCAGTGTATTTTGTATAGGTTTTTATAAAGGCCCCTTCTCCATGATATTGATACTTTTTCACCCAATACTGTAGTTTACTAACATGTACACCGATTTCCTGTGCGATTGTTTGATAACCTGTATGTCCTTCTAAATATCGTTTGACCGCTTTTATTTTTTCTGCTGCTGTAAATTTAGCCAAAAGAAAAGCACCTCCAATTGTTAGATGTGTGTCTAACAATTGGGGTGCAGTTCATTTCCCCAGCTCCTTCTTCTTTTTTCATGGTAATGAAATGAGAGTTAAGCTTTAGGAAAAATAAGTTTAAACTCGGTCCCTCTCCCTAATTCACTACGAATAACGACTTTTCCCATCATATTTTTTATGATGTTGAACGCGACCATGGTTCCAAGTCCTGTACCCTTTTCCTTATTCGAGAAATACGGGGTTCCCAGCCGCCGAATTTGTTCATCTGTCATCCCCATCCCCGTATCACTTATGTGCAGAATGACATTGTTTTTCTGTTTACTTACTGAAATTTTTAAAAATCCCCCCTGCTCACCCATAGCTTCAATTCCATTCTTGGCAATGTTGATAATACTCTGTCTGAGCCTTTGACGATCCCCAATAATAAACAGGTTAGGTTCAGATTGTAATTCAACCTCGACACCTTTTAAATGGGCATAAGATAATAAAACATTGTTGATGTATTGAATTTCTTCGTCGATATCCAATCTCTCTACACTTTGTAAGTGAGGTCTTGCTAATGATAAATAATCATTAATAATTTGCTGTGCACGATCCAGCTCCTCAATGCATACTTGACTGTATAACTGCTTTTTTTCCGGAGCCAAATTGGATGTACTGAGCAGTTGAATAAACCCTCTAACAGCGGTTAGAGGATTTCTGATTTCATGAGCAACAGAAGCGGAGATTACACTCGCGACCTTCATTTTCTCCGAATCGATTAGCTCATTACGCATCTCTACATTTTTGGTTATGGCTTCGATAATGTAGACGGTTAAACCAATAAATACACTTTGCAGGATATATAAAAGGATCCAACTGGAAAAATCGTAATTCAAATTCGGATCATACATCAGACTTCCGGATAAGCCAACCGTTTTGCCTACTAAAGAAATGAGAGAGGAAATAAGGATTTTATGAATCAAACGAAAGGATTGGAATTTTTTAAAAATCAAGAGGATGAGTATGAACGTCATGCCTGCGGTCATAACATTGATATAAGCACCCGTGCCCCCAACCAAAAACCTGATACCAATCAATGAGCTGAATAACATGAGTGAAGTTATGGAGTTACCATAAAAACAACCCAATATTAGAGGAACCAACCGAAGATCAAATAATAACCCATTATCTTCCATTGTAGGAAAAAACATGCACAAAATCATAGGAACACCAAACAAAAAAAAGGTCACTGCATTCTTTAAAACCGCTCTTTTTTTCAATTTTTCATGGATGGTAAATTGATAAAATATTAACGGAAACGTTATGAAAAAAACATTCAGTAAAAAATTGTTAAGCGCATAGTTAATGAACACAACGTTCCACCACTTTTTTATGTATAGTATTTCACATTATACAACAAACCCGCCCTTTTTTTTCTAAAATTTTTTAAAATTTTTTGTTAAACTTACGCAAAAAAACTGTGCGGCTCACGCAGCACAGTTTTTAGTATACTTAACTCTTCTTTTGGGGACCCGCCGAAATAATTTCTTCGCTCATATCGGAGAATTTCTCGAAGTTCTTCATAAAGCGCTCCGCCAATTCCGCCGCTTTCGCATCGTACTCCGCTTTATCCTCCCATGTGTTTCGGGGCACCAGCACTTCACTTGGAACACCTGGAACGGACTCAGGGCAAAGCACGCCAAAGATCGGATCGGCAACAAATGTCGTTTGTTCGATGCTGCCATTAATGGCAGCCGTCACCATGGCTCGGGTATAAGAAAGATTCATCCGTTTCCCTACGCCGTAAGGTCCTCCGGACCACCCGGTATTGACCAAGTACACTCTTGCGTCATGCTCTTCGATTTTGTTCCCCAGCATCTCAGCATAAACGTTCGGACGCAGTGGAAGAAATGGTGCTCCAAAGCAGGTAGAGAACGTCGCTTCCGGTTCCGTTACACCTCTCTCCGTACCTGCCAGCTTCGAAGTGTATCCCGACAAGAAGTGATACATAGCCTGTTCCTTCGTCAGCTTGGAGATTGGAGGCAGGACACCGAATGCATCAGCCGTCAAGAAAATGATGACATTCGGATGTCCGGCCACTCCAGGGATCATTGCGCCCGGAATGTAATCGACTGGGTAAGCCGCGCGCGTGTTTTCCGTGATCTGGTTATCGTTGTAATCGGCAATGCCGGTATCGGCATCCAAGGCAACATTCTCCAACACCGAGCCGTAGCGGATGGCATTCCAAATTTGCGGCTCCTTTTCCTCTGAGAGACCTATGCATTTGGCGTAGCAGCCGCCCTCAAAGTTAAACACGCCGTGATCGGACCAGCCATGCTCGTCGTCTCCGATTAAACGACGGTTCGGGTCGGCGGAAAGCGTTGTTTTCCCCGTGCCAGAGAGTCCGAAGAACAGAGCAGTGTCACCCTTCTCCCCGACGTTAGCCGAGCAGTGCATCGGAAGAACGCCTGAGAACGGAAGGAGATAATTCAGAACGGTAAAAATGGATTTTTTCATCTCGCCGGCGTACTCCGTGCCTCCGATCAGAACCACCTTTTTTTCAAAAGAGACGGAGATGAAGGTTTCGGAGCGGGTACCGTCTACAGAAGGATCGGCCTTCAACCCCGGAAGAGCAATCACGGTAAACTCCGGCTGATGGGTCAGCAGTTCTTCTTTTGTCGGTCGGACAAAAAGCTGACGGACAAATAAATTATGCCAAGCGTATTCATTCACTACTCGAATAGGAAGCCGGTACTCCGTATCTGCACCTGCATATCCGTCAAACACGAACAGCTCCCGTTCCGCCATATATTTTTGCGCTTTTTGATACAGCTTCTCAAACTGAAGCTGTGATATAGGTTGATTTACTGCGCCCCAAGCAATATGGTCCATCACTGACGGTTCCTGCACCACAAATTTATCCTTAGGGGAGCGGCCGGTGTACTTTCCCGTCAATGCCCGTAATGCTCCGGAGGAAGCCAGTACTCCTTCCTTTCTCTGCAATGCCGTTTCTACCAATTTCGATACCGATAAGTTGTGATGTGTTTTCTTAGCATGCTGCTGTTGAACTGCCTTAAAATCCAAGACCATACTGTAACTGCCTCCTTTGGTTCGCTTTTATTTAGTGTACATCAATCAATGTATAGTACACAATATAAATTTATCTATTACATAATTTTTAATTGTTTTCTACACAATTTCGTCAAATGTAACACTCTACTTGTTCACGAATATAGCCACAAAAGCTTACAAATCTTTTCTTTATAACACTTTATAAAGTCGATCCGGCAGGTTCCTTCGATCAAAACACAGAAAAAGCCATTCGTCCTGGTCCGACCCGTCAACATCCATCAGACAAATGACTTTATTAAGGGTTCCAGCACTCAAAGAGTGTTTCTTCTCCTCCTGACCTGCACACGCTTCATTTATTTAAGCCACCCAGGCGCCCGCCAGTTCCAACTTCCAAGCCATTTCATTAAAGAAGGAACCAACACCATCCTGATGATCGTCGCATCAATCCAGATCGCGGCTGCGATGCCGATCCCCAGCTGTTTGACCCCGACCACCTCACCAAAGGCGAACGGCCCGGTAACCGCGATCATGATCGCAGCCGCCGAAGTGATGATTCTGCTGGTTGAAGCCAGCCCCACCAGAACAGCGCGCTCGTTATCCTGAGTCTGCCGGTATACCTCGGAAATACGTGACAAAAGGAATACACCGTAATCCATACTAATGCCATAAGCGAGTCCGAAAATAAATACGGGAATCATGATGGCGATGCCGTACGGCTCCATCCCAAAGCGTCCCTCTTGAAATACCCATACCAGAATGCCAAATGAAGCTCCTAAGCTCAGGAGATTCATAAGGATGGTTTTGAGCGGAATAAGAATGGATCGAAATGCAACGAACAGCACAACAAATTGAGAAATAAAAATAAACAACAGCATATGCTCCATATGATCGAATATCTCATCAAAGACTTCCTGCTGGTATTTCGATTCTCCCCCCAGCAGGAAACGCATTTCCGCAGACTTCCCCTCCTGCTCCCAATGCCTGACCCAATCCTTCGCCTCCTGGGATGCCGGACTTCCCTGTAACGTCACATGAATGAGCATTCGGTTATCATTCACAAATGGCTCCAACGCCGCTTCATAGCTCTTTTGGATCTTCGGTTTTTGAAACAGGTTGTGCATCTGTTCGGGCGACATGCGCAGGCTGGAAAAAACCGAATCCACCCGCAGCACGTCCGGATCCCGTTCCAAACTTTGCGTCAAAGCATAGGCGTTCAACCAATCATCTTTAATGAAGTAATTCGTTCGTCCTTGGGCTACGATATACACATGCGAGGTCGATGGGGATGCGAAGTGGGTTTGATAAGCCTCGGCGGCGGTGCGCGAATCATATCCCCGCGGTAAGGAAGCAGCGTCCGGTATGACTAATTTCATTTGGGCCAAAGGCAGAAGACAACTGATGAGCACAATTGAAGCCAAGAGCCCCATTCGGACTGGCCTCTTCATGACAAAAAGCGATAAAGAATACCAAAACATTATTTCCCCGGAAATGGTGCTAGGCTTCTTCTCCAATCGAATGCTTGGCTCCAGGACGGTTAGAAGTGCGGGAAGACAGGTTAGGGTTAATAGTACCGATACCGTCACAACTACCAAAGCCCCCATCGCAACGGTAGTAAACATGGGCAGCCGGATAAACCATATCCCCATTAAGCCAAGACAAACGCAGGCTGCAGAAAACATGACGGCCCTGCCGGCTGTTCTTATGGTTATGACCAACGCCTGTTCCGCTGAAGCTCTCGTCAACTCCTCCCGAAACCGGCTAACCATTATTAAAGCAAAATCGATACTCAGCGCCAGCCCAACCATGGGAATGACGTTCAGAACAAAGTTAGACAGCTCCACCTGAGTCCCCAGCCAATACATGATCCCCATGGCGCCGGTCACAGAGATGATCCCAATAACAATGGGAATCATCGCGGAAACAACTCCTCCGAAAGCCAGCCATATAATAAGAAAGGCTGCGGGAATTCCAATAAGCTCCGCCTTTTTCAAATCCATCTGGCTGGCCTGATTCACGTCCGCTTGGACCACGGATTTCCCGGTCAATCTCACCGAAATATCGCTATGCTTCGGCAGGCGTTGATGAATGTCATCAAGCACCGGCTTCATGTCATACGAGTGCTTTTCAAAAGCAAGCAGCGCGTAGGCGAAGTTATTTTCTAGCATCCCCTTCTTCTCCAGCGGAGAAACGACTTGCGTCAGACCTCCGATCCCCTGCAGTTGAACCAAGGTTTGCATAATGAACTGACGAAATGGCTCGGGGGATACGGAATCTTTTTTTTCAAACACAAGAATGACAGGGTCCTCAGGAATATGAAAATCGGTGGATAGAATATGCTGAACCTTGACATAGACTCCATCCGGAAGCAGGCCATGATCCTTCAATACGCTAGGCAGCTTGGCAGCGTAAAGTCCGAAGAAGATCAGGAACAGTGCCCAAAGCACGATGATCGTTTTCGGATAACGAAGGGAGAGGAAGGCAAGCTTTTGGTATCCCATGTCCATGCTCCTCTATACGCTGATTCGATGTTCTAACCATCTCTTTCTTTCAATCGGGTCGCTTGAACCATGCGTGACGCCAATCCCGGTGTACAATGCGCTAACCCCAGCAGAAGCCGGGGGACAACCGGCGCGCTGAACAGCGATTGAAGAAGACGTCCCCACCTGAGTGGACCCGTAAACTCCCGCTGAATCGATTGCGTGTATTCACGCTGCCATCGGGAAAGGGAAATCTCCCCGCGAAGATAGCCGTCGGCCAGGGGGACGCATAAACGGGCTGAACGCAGGGCCATCGACATGCCATCTCCGCAGAGCGGCGGCACCATCAATGAAGCATCCCCTACACGGGGGATGCCTTCCCATGCCACAGGCATGCGGCTTAGATTCACCGGAGCTACGGCTGCCTGAGACCCGGGGACCGGAATAGCTTGAGCCAGCTTGACAGATAGCTTAGGATTTCTTCGTGCAGCCGCATCGATCATACCCATAATCGTTTTGTCTGTATCCCGAAAAGCCTCTCTTTTCAACAGTGCCGCAGCGTTAACGAGTCCGCCTTCAATCGGAGCGAGCCCCAAGTATCCGCCGGAAAAAAAATAGAGCTCTACCACCGGCTCCATCGGTATCCCCCGAAAATGGGATTTCACACCCATGTAGGTGTTCCTTGCAGGCACATCCGAATTGTACCCTGGAAGTCCCGAACGTGGATTGGCCCCCCATGCCGCAATAACCGCTCGTGCTTCGAAGGCTGCTGTATCCCCCTCCCGCTTTATCTCCATCGTGTACGTCCTGTCGCTCATAGATACGGATGTAACCGTTGTTCCGGTTCGCACATCCACGCCTGAGCTTACCGCTGCACTGTGGAGAGCAGGATCCAACGCATTCCGGCTTACGCCTATAGCGACTCCAGGCAGAGGAATGTCCAATACAGCCCCATGACTCATGATCAAGCGGATGCGGGTGATGCAGCTGGGTTGGAGCGATTCCACATGCCTCCTCAAATCAAGAGCGTTCAGCATGCTTTGCGACTCTGGAGAAAGAAATTCTCCGCATACTTTGTGACGCGGGAAAGTGTGACGGTCGATCAGAACCGTATCCCATCCCCTGTCCGCCAAAGCCTTGGCCACACTGCTTCCGGCTACCCCTGCACCGAGAACCGCTACATCGTGGATCCGCTTCATCGTCCTCAGCTCCGTTGATTGAATTAGACCTTGTTCTTTCGGATGACAACTGCATACCGGAACAAGGGTCTCCAGGTATACCATAGCTTGGATTCGGATTCACCCAATGCTTTCTTAAGACCATCCCAATCCTCAGAACGGAACCCTTTGGCCACGGACAGAGGCCCGTCGTTTACAACAAACCGGTTGCGCGAAACGATTCGAGCCGTAAGCCAAACCGCTGCCCAAGGGATCCAATGCCGGTGGATGTCGTTGATGACAACACCGATACGGGATGCCTTCAGCATGCTTCGAGCAACCCTAAGAAGCTCGTCCGAAGCAAAATGATGAACAAACTGCGTCCCCGTGACCACATCCGCGCATGCTTCCGGGAGCTTGAATACATCACTCCGCATCACGCGTACCCGCGGTTCATTGTAATAAAATTGTCTGGCCTCTTCGCACGCCTCTTCCGTAATGTCTACCAAAGTAATCTTAAGCTCGATCCGGTTCGCATCCGCCCATCGCAGAATCTTGCGATTCACATCCCCGGACCCTGATCCGATGTCCAGGATAGACAATCGCCTCGGCTTGTCCGCTTCCGTCCACAATCGCCTCACTCCGTACAGGGCGGGTGCCGATGCGCCAAAGATGCCATTCAGCTTCCGAAGATGCTGTAAAGCTTCACGAAGCTCAGGTCCCCCTGCAGACAAATCATCCATCAATTCGGACTCTGCGGCCCGCTGCCTCAAGCTTTTAAACACTGGCATCGCCTACTAGCTGCTCCAGTCTAACGACAGATGGCAAATATGTGATCTTGGCCATCTCGGCTGTAAGCCCGGGACCAAACGCCAGGGCAATGCCGCTTGTCGGGCCGGACCTACGGCTTTGCAGCTCCTGCTTCATTTCGTTAAGCACGAATAAGATCGTGGCCGAAGATAGATTGCCATACTGGCGAAGTACGTTGCGGCTCGGCCGGACTTGGTCATCCGTAAGTCCGAATATGTCCTGCAGCGTATCCACAATCCCCCGGCCTCCGGGATGAATCGCCCATAGCTCAGGCTTGGTTTGACCCAAGAAACGCTCTACCTCTGCGGGGACCCCTTGACCTATCAATTTGGGGATATGCGGGGAAAGATAAAGGTCAAACCCAGTATTGCCTACCTCCCACACCATCTCCTCAGCGGAGTCCGGCATGAGGACCGTATGATCGTTTTCTAACTGATAAACCCCTGAATGGTTCGGTCCTGCGGAGCCTACTACACAAGCCGAAGCGCCGTCGCCAAAGAACGAAGCGGCATATAGGGCCTCCTTCTCGCTGGAGGGCTGAAAATGAAGCGTGCACAGTTCTACGCAAACAATTAATACTTTGGCGGACGGAGTACCTGACACGAGCTGCCGGGATAGGTTAATGGCCTTCAATCCGGCAGCACACCCCAAAAAGTTCAGTGGAATCCGATTCACGGTAGCAGCCAGGCCCAATGGTTGAATCAATGCGGCATCCATACCCGGAAGAAATTGTCCGGTACAGCTGACTGTGACCAAATGAGTTATGTCGGAGGCATCCACCTCGCTGTCCATAAGAGCTTTTCTAGCTGCCTCTATCCCCAATGGTACAGACTCTCTCTTATAGGCTTTCATGCGATCGGCAGTTGTAGGAACGCCTTCTGCGGATGTGCCGGGCAAATAACGACATCCGGCGGCAGGCTCAAGCAGGTCCGGCTCACAGGTATAACGGGTATCCACTCCGCACTGCTTGAATATTCTCTTAGCCCAGCGTGCAGAGTGGGGATGCTCCCTTAAGGCTTCGGTTAATCTTTGTGATACATCGGCTTGTTCGATCCGACAAGCCGGCACGGCCGTACCTATCCCCAAGACCGCAATAATTGGAGTCATATGTTCCATTTCATGCTTCATCCCCTCGTCCAATGGTCAATATCGAGTTTAGTTAGGATAGTGATCATGCTTTACACATGTCTATTCAAATTGGTGTTTCATTATGACGTGCTTCCGATTCCAACAGCCGGAATACCCTTTAATTCATTTTATTTTTCCACTTTAAGGATATATGGAAGGAAAAGTATACAACTTGTCGAAATACTGCTAATCAATAGCTTAAGCTTATTATCCAGACAATGGAGGTAGTGTTTTTGTGGAATCGTTAAGTAACGCGGATTCATCTTTTCCTACTGATTCACTCTTTATCCATTCATTCGATGCCCTATGTTTATTGGATAATAAGGGACTCGTGCTCAAAATAAACCATACCTTCAGCAAGCTGTTCGGATGGAAGGAAGAAGAATTGAAAGGACACCGGCTGCCCTTTCCATACGGCATCGATTATTTAAATACCTCTTACCCCGCCACGGTCGAGGATAATCACAACGCGATACAACGAAAAGACGGAAGTTCTCTTCTCGTTCAATTGAAAGTTTTACCTCCCGAGCGAAACGGCACTTTTTTTATCGTCATGAAAGAAGCTACCTCGCAAGACTTCATAAAAAAATTGGAATTGATTGAACAAGAGCATAGAGAAACCATCCGCTTCCAGCAAGGGATGTGCTTTAAATACAAAAAAATAGATGGGCGTTTTATTCATACGCTGTGCGATGGTGAGCTCATCTACCGATTAGGACTAGGCCCTGATAAAGTGGTAGGAAAGGAACTGAAAGAGTTTTTGCGGCTGGAGACCGCTGTTTTTAAAGAACCATTTTACGAACGCGCTTGGCAGGGTGAAGAAAATGTCATGTATGAAGGTCAAGAAAACGGCTTAACGTATTTGGCCTCACTCAAACCGATTAAGAGAAATGGCGCAATCATCGAGGTTATCGCTTCCTGTGTAGATATCACCCAGAGAAAATGTGCAGAAAATGCCCTGCAGGAGGCTGAGGCGCTTTATCGCTGCTTGGTGGAGAATGCTTTAGTCGGGGTGTATTTGTACCAAAATGGGAAGATTGTATATGCCAATCCTGTATTCTGCAGCATTTTCGGATATTCTCAGAATGAAATCACAACACTGGATTTGATCGATTTATTCATCAACGAAGAACGAGAGTACATGAAGAATAAATTAACATATGGTCAGGATAAATACGGTTCCGCCAATCGTGAATATAAAGTTCGAGGGATAGGTAAGGATGGCTCTATTGTTGATTTGGAAGGAAATTCGACGTTAACTCTTTTCCAGGGCAAGCCGGCTCTCATAGGTACAATCCTTGATATTACGGAAAGAAAAGAAACAGATCGGCAGTATCAGCGGCAGCTCAAGCTTTCTCCCGAACCTATCATGCTGCATAAGGATGATACGATTATTTATGTGAATGATGCGGGCCTCAAGCTGTTGGGCACAAGGGATCCTTTGGAGGTCATCGGATATTCGTTTATCGAATTGTTTCACCCGAATGATCAAGAGCATGTGCAAAAAACGCTGAATACGGTCTTAAAAAACGATCACAGCACCGGATTTTCCGAATATAAGCTAGTCCGATTAGACGGTAATGTTGTGGAAGTCGAGTCATCCGCCATTCATATTTACAAATACATGGGGGAAGCGGTCATCCAGAGTGTTTTTCGGGATGTCACCGAAAGAAAGCAAGCGGAGGAATTCATGCGAAGATCTGAAAAGCTATCCCTTGTAGGCCAAATGGCAGCAGGCGTAGCCCATGAAATACGAAATCCTCTGACCTCGATCAAAGGATTCTCCCAGCTGCTGAAGGAAAAGAACGATTCGTACAGAGATTATTACGAAATCATGATTTCCGAATTGGACCGTATTAATGAGATTGTGAACGAATTTATGTATCTGGCCAAACCGAACCCCATTGAATTCAAAAAAGTAAGATTGAGCAGTATTCTTGATCATGTCATTTCTTTAATGAATACCCAAGCCATTATGAATAACGTGAATATCCACGTTACCTATGACAATGACAGGGTGTCCATTAATTGTGATGAAAACCAGATCAAGCAGGTGTTTATCAATATATTAAAAAATGCCGTTGAGTCCATGCCCCGCGGCGGGGAGATCATCACTCATTACAGTACATCTAGTGAGCAGGACGAAGTTCATGTGAAGTTTACCGATCAAGGAATTGGTATTCCACAAGACCGTTTAAGAAAAATCGGAGAGCCTTTTTATACCACCAAGGAGCAGGGCACTGGTCTGGGTTTAATGCTAAGCTATAAAATTATCGAGTCTCATAAAGGAAGAATGAACATTCAAAGCGAAATCAACATAGGAACTACAATAGAGATCGTTCTACCTAATGGATAGTCAAACTTAAGAAATCAAACTTTTTTTATACATCCCACCTTGTATGCTTCCCTCCTATGATGACATACAAGATGGGATGATTTAAAGATGTGACTTACAAACCATAAGTTTTACCGCCGAGAGAGTCTAGTATTTCAACAGCAGGGAGCCCCAGCCTAACCCTCCGCCAAAAGCGGTTAACGCTACAACATCGCCGTGTTTAATCTTACCCGCTCTAATGGAATGATCCATGGCGAGCGGCACGGTAGCCGCCGAGTTGTTTCCGTAATATCGGATCGTGCTGATCATCTTCTCGTGAGGAACCTCTAAGGTTCTTCCGACGGCGTCAATAATCCTTTGATTGGCTTGATGGGGAATCACCCAGTCCACCTGATCCAAAGTAAAGCCGCTGTGCTCCAGCGTCTCTTTAATGCTTTGACTCATGAGCGTAACGGCAAGACGGAATATCCTGTTGCCGTTCATCAAAATCTTGTACTTGGTTTCCTCACTGTGCGGCTGAGGATGCCTGCTGCCCCCTCCCGGCACAATAGCCGCATCAAAATATTCCCCGTTTGAATGAATCGCGGAATGAATAATGCCTTCTGATGAGGATTCCTCGCTGGCAGACAGAACAAAAGCGCCTGCTCCATCGGAGAACAAAATACATGTCGAGCGGTCCGTGTAATCTGTAATTCTGGATAGCGTGTCGGCGCCAACCACCAGCGCATGCTTGCATGAATTGGATTTAATGAATTTCTCGGCAACATGCAGAGCGGCAATAAATCCGGTACAGGCCAGATGAACGTCAAACGCCGCAATGCTGCGGCACCCTAACCGATGCTGCACCTGGCAAGCGACCGGCGGGAACGGATGGTCGGGGGTCTCGGTAGCCACGATAATCAGATCGATGTCGGATGCCAGCAGCCCGGCATCCTGAATTGCCGCTTCAGCAGCGAAATAGGCCAGATCCGAGGTAGCCTGCCCCGGCAGCGCAATTCTTCTTTCGGATATGCCGGTTCGTTCCAGAATCCATTCGTCAGACGTATCTACGAGCTTTTCCAGCTCGCTGTTGGTCAATATTTTTTCCGGGACATAGGAGCCCACCCCGCTAATGATAGCTCGGGACATTTTCCATTCACCTCAATGCTTCATATATGTTGTTTTCGGACACCCGTACCGTTTTTACTCCCCGGTAAAGACAGGTTTTCTTTTCTCACGGAACGCGTCCAGCGCCTCTATCCGATCTTTGGTCGGGATGATAATCTCGTACGCTTTGGACTCCAAATCCAGGCCGGTCTGAAGGTCAACGCCCAATCCGCGATCGATGGCATATTTGGCTTGATAAACGGCTAGAGGAGCATTACCCAAAATCTCGTTCGCCAGCCGTTCGCTCATCTCCAAGAGCTTCCCCTGATCCTCCGCAAGACCGTTTAACACACCTAAATTCAGCGCTTCCTCTGAACTGATCTTGCGCGCGGTAAGGATTAATTCCTTGGCTCGGGAAGGTCCGATCAATCGGGACAGACGCTGCGTCCCTCCCGCTCCGGGGATGATCCCCAGGCTCACCTCCGTCAGCCCCATTAACACGCCCTGGACGGCGAACCGAAAATCACAGGCAAGCGCCAATTCAAAGCCTCCGCCGAAAGCAAAGCCGTTGATAGCAGCAATCGTCGGCTGCGGCAATCGTCCTAAAGCGGAGAAGACGTCCCGGATTTTTTTTACGTTTCGTCGAACCTTCTGCTCATTCAAGGTACGGCGTTCCTTCAAATCCGCTCCGGCACAGAAAGCTCGGCCTTCTCCCGAAACGATGACAATGCGTATATCTCGAGGATTTTGCTCAATTTCTTCAATGATCTCCCCCAAAGTTACAAGAGCTTCATAATTGAACGAATTTAATTCATCGGGCCTGCACAGTGTAATGTAACCGATATGCCCGCGTCGCTCCCACACGATTGGCTTTTGGGTCATCCTTGGTCCTCCTCTTTCCATATGCCGATCCCTTGGCTGTGATATTCCTTCATCAATTCTTTGTAAACCTTTGACGCTTCCTGCACGCACCTAACTCCGTGCTTGCTATCTTCGTTTTTTTTCCGTTGAACTCCAGAATCAATGTGGAACACCCGCCTTTAAAAAAATGGCGATATCGGTCCGCAATGGGAGCCGATATCGCAATTCAAGAAGCATGTTATTATGCGCCCATCCAGTTGGCTTCCCGTTTTTCCAAGAAAGAGCTCAGGCCTTCTTTGGCATCCTCGGAACGGAAAAGCAGGTTCTGCAGCTCGCCTTCATAACGAACCGCCACGTTGAGCGGCATTTCTTTGCCGTTCATAATGGAAAGCTTAATGTTGGCAGCGGCGTAGGATGCGCTGTTGACGATTTTTCTTGCATATTCAAGCACCTTTTCACGCGTTTGCTCCTGCGGGAACACGTCATTGACCAATCCCATTTGCAGAGCTTCCTGAGGCGTAATCGTTTTGCCGGTGATGTTCATATCCAGCGCACGGGAGAAGCCGATCAAACGGGCCAAGCGCTGCGTGCCGCCGGTTCCGGCGAGCACTCCGAGCGAGATCTCAGGAAGGCCGATTTTACCAGCCTGATCTCCCATAAAGCGGAGGTCGCAGCCGAGTGCCATCTCCAAACCGCCGCCGACGGTATGGCCTTCAAGGCAGGCAATGAAAATTTGCGGCGAGCGGGCCATTTTATCCAATGTCTCGTTGCAGAATAAGCAGAACTGCGTTTTGAAGCGAGGCTCAGCCGATTTCAGGAAGTTGATATCTGCGCCGGCAGAGAAGAACTTCGGAACATCGCTCATGAGAATCGCCACTTTGATCGAAGAATCGAAACGAATATCATCGATGGCCGCATTCAGCTCTTTATAGAAGTCCAGGCTGTAGGAGTTCGTTTTGTTAACGTGCAGATGAATTTCAGCGATACCGTTTTCTTTTATAAGGGTTAAATTCGTGGACATAGGGATTCCTCCTAAGGTTGGTTTGGATTTTTATTTGGATTTACTGAATTCCGAATAGATTGAGCGGCCGGCTTCCTACATAAGAGACTACACTCTTGGTCTCCGTGTACAAATTCATCGTTTCGAGAGAGAGCTCCCGGCCAAAGCCGGATTGTTTGTATCCGCCGAACGGCGTACCCGGGAATGCGGAGATCGGAGAGTTGACCATCACAATCCCTGCCCGCATAGCTGCAGCAACCCGGTGCGCTCTTCCATGATCCTTGGTCCAAACCGCGGATCCCAGTCCGAAGATGGAATCATTCGCCTGTCGGATCACTTCTTTCTCATCGCTGAACTTCATCACGACAACGACCGGACCGAAAATTTCCTCTTGTGCTACTCTCATGTCATTGCGGACATTGCCGATAATCGTAGGCATATACCAATGTCCCTTGTCATACTCCGGGCCTTCAGGACGTTTACCGCCATAAAGCACCTCGGCTCCTTCTTCCACAGCCAGCTTCACATAGCCGTCAATCACTTTTTCATGGCTTGCGGAGATGACCGCTCCCATGTGCACTCCCTCAGCAAACGGATCGCCGACGCGGATTTTCTTCGCCTTTTCAATGAACTTCTCCATGAACTTGTCATAGATGGATTCATGGACGAACAGCCGGGAACGGGCTTCACAGGATTGGCCTGTGTTATAGAAAATACCGTACAGAGAGCCGTCAACAGCACCATCGATATCGCAATCCTCAAATACGAGGTTCGGAGATTTGCCGCCCAGCTCCAGCGTCACCCGTTTCAACGTCACGGACGCGCGGGCCATGATGTCTTTTCCCGTCTCCGTTTCGCCGGTGAAGGCGATCTTGTCGATACCCGGATGCTCCGTCATGTAAGGTCCGATCTCCGAGCCGCTGCCGGTAAGAACGTTCACAACCCCCTCGGGAACTCCCGCTTCATGGCAAACCTCTGCCAGAGCGTATGCCGTAATCGGAGTGAAACTGGCCGGCTTGAGCACCACCGTACATCCTGCTGCCAGTGCAGGCGCCACTTTCCACGCTGCCATCATGAACGGATAGTTCCATGGGATGATTTGTCCGCATACACCCACCGGTTCCTTAACCGTATAGTTAAAAAATCCGTTAGGCACCTGATTCACTTGCCCGCCTTGGGTGATGGCGGCTGCGGCGTAAAATTCAAAGTCTTCAATCGCTTGAGTGATTTGCCCCTTCGCGGCATCTACCGTCTTGCCGCTGTTCAGCACTTCCAATTGGACCAATTCATTGAATCGGCCGCGCAGAAGCTCGGCGATTTTATTCAACACCCGGGCGCGCCTAGTTGCGGAGAACTTCGACCACTTGCCGTTCTCAAACGCATCACGGGCTGCGGCCACCGCTTTGTCCACGTCTGCCTTCGTCGCTTTTGCCACTTTCGCAATAACTTCTCCCGTAGCGGGATTATGCGTTTCAAATACCTCGCCATTGCTGCTGTCTTCCCATTTGCCGTTAATAAAGAGCGGATAATATTCCTTCAACATCGGTAGTCCTCCTCATAGTTTTTCGATAACCGTGGCGAGTCCCTGTCCTACCCCAATACACATGGTGGCCAAACCATAGCGGCAATCGGTGCGAGTCATTTCATGTACCAACGTGGTCACGATCCGGGCGCCGCTGCATCCAAGAGGATGTCCTAAAGCGATCGCTCCCCCGTTCACATTGACTTTGTTCATATCAAAACCAAGCTCCTTGGCACAAGCGACCGATTGAGAAGCGAACGCTTCATTCACTTCAATCAGATCCAACTGGCTTACCGTCAGGTTTGCTTTCTTCAATACTTTGGTTACTGCGGGAATCGGACCGATCCCCATATAGGCCGGATCGACTCCGGATGCCGCCCAGGTCACAATTTTGGCGATCGGGGTCAAGCCCAATCGCTCAGCGGTCTGTCTCTCCATGATCAGCAGGGCGCTTGCGCCGTCGTTGATGCCCGAGGAATTCCCAGCGGTAACGCTTCCATTTGTTTTAAACGCCGGTTTGAGCTGAGCGAGCTTCTCCAAGGTCGTATCCGCCCTCGGATGTTCGTCCGTATCAAACACAACGGTTTGTTTGCCCTGCTTGATTTCCATCGGAACAATCTCGCTCTTGAACCGTCCGCTTTCGATCGCCGCCTGCGCTTTGAGCTGGCTGGATAAAGCAAATTCATCCTGCTCTTCGCGGGTTATCCCGTAGCGCTCGGCCACATTCTCCGCCGTCTCACCCAAGCTGATCGGAGGATATTGCTCCGCCAGTTTAGAGTTCACCATACGCCAGCCCAGCGTGGTATCATACAGGGTCTGGTTGCCCCGTTCACCGCTCAAATTCGGCTTCAGCATCACGTAAGGCGCACGGGACATACTTTCCGTACCGCCCGCGATAAAAATATCGCCGATGTTCGAGTGGATTGCCGCGGCCGCTTGGTTAATCGCCTCCAATCCGGAAGCGCATAACCGATTAACGGTGACTCCGGGTACCGACTTTGGCATCCCTGAGAGCAAGACGGCCATACGGGCGACGTTGCGGTTATCTTCCCCCGCCTGATTGGCACAGCCGAAGAACACATCCTCCACCAGGGAAGGATCGAGGGGATTTCTCTTGAACAATTCGCGGATGACCGCTGCCGCAAGATCATCTGGACGCACATTCTGCAGCGATCCGTTATACTTACCGATCGGGGTACGCAAAGCGTCAACAATGACGGCCTCCCTCATACGAACGTCTCCTTCGCATCTTGATTAGCATAGGTGTAAAATCCTCTGCCTGTCTTTTGGCCCAGCCATCCGGCGTGAACGAGCTTCCGTAAGATAGGAGCAGGCCGGTAACGATCCTCGCCTAAGTCACGGTGCAGTCCGGACAACACGGCATAAATGTCATCCAATCCGACCTCATCCGCCCAAGCTAACGGCCCCATCGGATAATTCGTTCCTTTACGCATAGCCGTATCGATCTCTTCTGCCGAGGAGATTTTCTCCATCAACGCAAACGCGGCTTCATTCACAATCATCGACAATATACGTGGGAATACCAATCCGACTTCGTCTTCAACCCATTCCGTTTCTTTGCCGATGGCAGTAATGAAGGCTTCCGCTTGTTTGGCATACCCGGCATCCGTCTGAAGCGCCGCGCACAGCTCGATCAATTCCGTTTGTTCCAAGTTGGCAAACGCCGCAAAGCCTACAAGACGGGAAGGATGAGACAGCCATGAGGCCGCTTGAGTCGCTGTAACGCCCAGTACCGAGGACAAAATCAGCGTATCGCTGGCAATGTACTTTTCCATGTTCTGAAGCCTCGCTTTTTTCTCCGCAAGCTCCAGGTTCGATGTTTCTATCACGATATGGAGCGGTATGGAACGCGTCTTCGCCTCTTGAAAATCAAGGACCTCCACTCCCTTCATGGAACTTAGCTGCTTCCTCAGAGCGTCGGCAAGCAAATTGGTTCCTACAACGGAGACAACCTGCTTATTTGTCATACTCGTAGTACCCTCCCCCCGACTTTCTCCCCAGCTGTCCCGATTGCACCATTCTTTGTTGGTAGTAATGAGGGCGGAAGCGAGCATCGCCGAAAAATCCTTGGTGTAAAGATTCCGTTGTGGAGAAATTAATATCCACACCGATCATATCCTGCAATTCAAAGGGACCCATACGGAACTTCCCTGCTTTGGTCATAATTCGGTCGATCTGTGCCGCGGATGCCATCTGATCCCCCATAATCCGTAACGCTTCATTATAGTAGGGACGTGCGATCCGATTAACAATGAATCCCGGGGTATCCTTACACGTTACCGGGCTCTTGTTGATGCTCCGGGCAAAATTCGCTAGGCTCTCCATCGTGGCCTCACTGGTTCGCAGTCCACTGATCACCTCAACTAGCGGCATTAAGGTCGCGGGGTTGAAAAAATGCAATCCTGCAACCCGCTCCGGTTGATTCGTGAACCCTGCAATTTCAGTGATGGAGAAGGATGACGTATTCGTAGCCAATATCGTTTCCTTCGAACAATATGGGTCTAACTCCTGGAAAATATTGCGCTTAACTTCCATTTTCTCCGGAGCCGCTTCGATGACAATTTGGCACACCTGCAGATCGGCTAGCTGAACGGTGGTTCGAAGTCTTATTTTTATGCCTTGTGACTCAGACTCTGTCAGCTTCCCTTTTTCGAATAATTTATCAATTTGAGAATGAATTCGCGATAAGGAACGTTGAACCATTTCTTCGTTAATATCGTAAAGCAAAACGCTAAAGCCGTTTTGGCTAATGACTTGCGCAATACCGGCCCCCATCGTGCCTGAACCAATCACTCCGACTGTCTGAACCTTCATCGGGCTTTACACCTCACGTTACTCGGCATTCTCACTTTGCCATCGGATATATTCAAAAGCGCTGCGGCAGTCATTACAGTAATATTGCCTGACCAGCTGCGCGGTACCAAAGCGGGATAACAGCACGACATTCGTCGAATTGCAAAAGGAACAATGCGGTTGTTGTTCATCTTTAGACGGCATCGGATTCAGCCCTTTGTATCTGCAAACTGGCAAGCTTCGACTGAAATGGATCCGTAAGGTTGACGCCGGCCTTGAGGTAGCCCTCTTCCACTAATGCAGCGGAATCTTCTAATGATTTCAGCCATGACCGAACTTCCGTTGTTACCTTTTTTATACTTTCGTCTATTTTTCGTGGAACTGCTCCTTGGTCGTTCAAAAGCTGCTCTACCCAACCTCGGGAGTATATAATGTGCTCTTTTTGTTCCTTCAGCAGCTTGTTGATGCGGTTAACCACATCGGCATGGCGTCCATCCAGCATCGCTTTGAGCGCAAGCTCAAGCCCAACATTCACCACATACAAAGACCCGATTAAGTCAATCCAGCTATTCACGGCAACCACCGATGCAAAGGCTTTACCTGTTTGCCGTTCGATTTCCTGTTTCTTGGTTCCTTTCAAATCGAATGCCCAGTTATACAGCAGCCTTGCGTGTCCGAGCTCCCCTTGAGCCATCGCAATCATGGAAAGCGTCGCTTCAAGATCCGGCCCGCTGACTCCGATCTCGACCAGCAAGTCTCCCAAAACATATTTATTATCCGCTATCGTTTCGATAGTTTCGATAAATAAGGTCAAGCCGACTGTTTTGTCACCCATGGCGCACTGCTCCTTCTTTAACGAATAACCCCTCCGGCTGGATTACCCACTTGATGTTATCCCTGCGGATGATGCACATTTCAACCCAATCTTCCTCGTCATAGATGTAACCCGCGTATACCTTGGCTAATTCTTCCGTCGGGGCTTCAACCGTTCCGACATGGATCAGGTTGTCGCCTCTTTTGATACGCGTATACACTTCATATTCATAACGGTTCCCTGCTTGGCTCATCGGGCGCTGACCCCCCATTTTTTCATTCTTTCCCGCGCTTCCGGGCTTAAGCGATCAACGGTCCATGGCGGATTCCATACGACATTGATTTGCACTTCCTGCACGCCCGGCTCTTGCAGCAGCCTTTTTTTAATATCCGCTTCAATCCATTCCATACAGGCGCAGGAAACGGCCGTGTACGTCATGGTCACGGAGATAACCGCATCCGTTTCTTCAATCTCGTAAATAAGCCCCATATCAACGACGCTAACGGGAAATTCGGGATCCATAACCTCCTTCAACGCTTCCCAATAACGCTTGACTTCCTGCTTCACGTCCTGCATGTTATCCCACCTCTTTACGAAGCGCCGCCATCTTGTGGGCACCTTCCTGGATACGTGCTACGAACTCCACATTTTGCGGGCCTCTCTTTTTGAATCTTTCAATGACGCCGTTCCATGTATCCGGTTGGTCCAGCAGCCATTTTTTGTTCTCAATATCAAATTTACAAGGGAATGGAACCGTGATCTCGTACTTTTGCGTTTTCTCGTCCAACCGGGCCGGCACCTTAACCCCAATCGATTCACAGAAGGGAACTGCGGTTGAAAGCCATTTTTGCCTAAGCTCATCGTTCGATCTGCCTTTGAGTCTGTAATCCAGCTGCGCCGAGCGGCTTTTCAGTTCATCCGCTACACCGAAGAACTCCAGTCCCATCAAGAACATCCAATCCACCGCTTCCTGCACTTGTTTGCTGGTTTCCGGATTATCCATAGCCGCCTTCATAATGATTTCCCCGTTGCGAAGGTGGAACAGTTCCTCTTTATCCACTTTGACCAACGCTCGCTTCCATGGGCCGTAGGACGTAAATTCGTGCGCATCTCCAAGGAGCGTGTAACCTGCGCGGTCGAACAGGGAATTAAAGACACCCAATTCAATCCAGTTTGACAGCTTGAAATCAAAAGCGTATGGATTTTTCCATTTATTCG
The DNA here is from genome assembly GCF_017833255.1 of Paenibacillus sp. PvR098. NCBI lineage: Bacteria > Bacillati > Bacillota > Bacilli > Caryophanales > Paenibacillaceae > Paenibacillus > Paenibacillus sp. PvR098. Next base: position 4,214,406 of record NZ_JAFIBU010000001.1, on the reverse strand, counting down.
CCGGCCGTTCGTAAAGCAGCTCATTCACATCAACGCCAAGATCCTTTAATAAACGATAAGCGATGTGTGCATGGCCGATTTCATCCTGCATAATAGCCAGTGCCGTAATTTTGTTATTCAGCGTAGGCGCTTGTTTGTAAACGGTTAACAAAGGAGGTACGCTAAGCAGTTCCGTATCGCCGACGATCATCAGCGTTTGCTTCAAAGCTTTGAGATATTCCTCATCCATATCCTCTATCCGTTCGACCATGAATCCCGCATTGACCTTTTCTTTTAACAATGTAGATTGCTGCATGCTTGTCACCTCATTACGTTTTTTTGTTTTTCGTTTGTTTAACGTAATAATATAATATTGTTTTTTTGCTGTCAAGATGATTTTGGCCAATAAAAAAATCCCCTTAAATAAGGCTTCACGCTTACTTAAGAGGATTTTTGCTCATAATACCAGATGCCGTTTCTCTGCATCTTTTGAATACGGTCGTGCGATTCTAAATAATCCAACATGCCGATAATTTCGGACATGACGGGAGCAAAGACGGTTACATATTTGGTTGGATAATAGCTTTGAGCAAGCTCATAGGCCGTTGATCCGCCACTTTGAATCATGCTTCGTATTTTCTCTGCTTTTTGCCCCATTCGGGTTAATCTCATGTCAATTAGATCCTTGGAGTCACGAATAAGTTCCCCATGCCCCGGGAATACGGTATCCATGTCTAGGAACAAACATTTTTTTAAAGAATGGGCGTATTCTACCAAGGTAAGCTTCCGGTTTCCTTCCAGATCGGGCTCAATAAATGCATTGCTGGAAATATGCCTCAGCAGATGATCCCCGGCAAACAACAATTTTCTTTGTGCATCCCAAAAAGCAATGTGATCTGGAGCATGTCCGGGAACCTCCATCACCTGAAAACCTCCGATATCATCGGAATCAGAGAGTGAAGTGATTTCCGTAACGATTTTGAATTGATCATTGCGGCGCCTGGCCTCTTGAAGCTTAAGAATATGCTGCTCCCCTGCCGCACCGCAGCCCATCTCGCGATACAACTGGTCAAAGAAACGAATGCGCATGGACAAAAATTCGGGATCTCTCGTTAATCGGGGAATCGACTCCTGATGAGCGTAAACCGGCATCTGCCTAAGCGTCGTTATCCGGTTAATCAATCCGATATGATCCTGATGGTTATGAGTGATCCATATTTGTGAAAGATCGCTAAGGGAATAACCGTTGTTCGTCAATGTCAGCATGAACGCATCCCAGCATTCATCGGTATCAATACCCGCATCGATTAACGTGAGAGCACCGTTCGCTTCTAGTAAATACATATTCACATCTCCAACGTCATAAGGCGTCGGAACCGTGATAGGATATACTGTGCTTCCGTTTTTTTCTATTTTATTCATGGGTTATATACTTCCTTTACATTCACTCTGTTTAGAGCATAGCACAACTTACTCCACCGCACTAAATTCAGATAACTTATGAAGTATTTCCGCATGCTCCGCTAAATCGGCAGTCGTCTTGGCAATCTCCACAATTCCATCCAGCTGTTCGGATGCTCAAGTGAACGGCGCCCTACGTACCTGTTTCCGATTAGTGGCTCATGCCTAAATACTTCAGCTTCACCTCTTCATTCTGCTTCAAATCATCAGGAGTTCCGTCGAACACGACTTCCCCCTTGCACATGACATACACCCAATCGGCAACATGTAAAGCCATGGAAATATTTTGCTCAACCATCAGCATAGAAAGGCCTTCCTGCTTCAGCATGGAGATAATGTTCTCGACTTCCTGTACCATCAACGGCGACAGCCCCTCCGATGGTTCATCCAACAGCAATAAATCAGGATTAGTCATTAACGCACGGCCGATGGTCAGCATTTGCTGCTCACCTCCGCTTAGGTTTCCTCCCATAGAGGACGCCCGTTCCTTCAGACGGGGGAACAGCTCGTAAATTTTGTCTAATGTCCAACCTCTTTTGGAGCTGTTCCGGGCGGCGATGAGCAGATTTTCCTTCACCGTAAGATTAGGAAACACCCCCCTCCCCTGCGGTACTAAACCGATTCCCAGCTGAGCTACCCGATAAGAAGGCAGCTTCTGAATTTCGTTTCCTTGAAACCAGATTTTCCCTTGCCTTGGAGGAGTGAAGCCGATAATGGAGCGGATGGTCGTCGTTTTCCCCATACCGTTGCGGCCCAGCAGTACAGATAGCGAGCCTTTTTTGACGTTCACGGAAACACCCTGCAGCACATGGCTGTCCCCATAATAAGAATGGATATTTTCTACCTGCAGCATCTCACGCCCCCTCCTTTCCAAAATAAATTTCGTATACTCTAGGGTCCGTCTTAATCATCTGAGGATCGCCTTCCAGCAGAATGCCGCCGTTATACAATACCGAAACGCGGTCAGCCAGCCCGAACACAACCTCCATATCATGCTCGATGATCAGCAAAGTCAGGTCTCTGGGCATATTTTGAAGCAGCTTCAGAATATGCTGTGTTTCCGTATTGGACATGCCTGCGGTCGGTTCATCGAGCAGCAATACCTTGGGCTCCGTCGCAATGCCCAGCACAATCTCCACTTGCCTTTGCTCTCCGTAGGACAGCTTCTTGACCAAGGTGTCCTTCCGGTCAGCAAGCCCCCAGGTGTCCAGAAGCTGCTCAGCCCGGTTATACAGCTCAGGGAATTGTCCGGTAGTTCTTCGGCGAAGCCATACATGATGAAGCCCAAACTTCACCTGCAAAACCAGCAGCAGGTTATCCAGAACGGACAGCTCTTGCAGCAGGTTGCTTTTTTGAAAAGTCCTTACCATGCCTTTTCTGACCCGTTGATGGTTAGGTACCCGTGAAATATTCTCATTGAAATAGTAAATATTCCCGCTTGATGCAGCTAAATCTCCGGCAATCATGTTGAACAGCGTTGATTTCCCGGCCCCGTTCGGCCCGATGAACGCACGCCTTTCGCCTTGACTAACCTCGAAGGAAATATCCTTCAAAATCTCCAGACCGCCAAAGCGCTTGCCTATCCCTTCCACACGCAAAGCAGGGTCCTCCACTATGAAATGAGCTTCATTTCTCATCTTGAATCACCCCATTCATCCTGACTTTCAACTCTTTCTCTTTCTCCTTTGTCTGTCCCTTATTGGCGATTTTCCGGGTTCTCCACAAGGACCCGATACTGACAATTCCCTTCGGGATGAAAATGACGAATAGGATGAACGTAATGCCAACAATGAGCATCCATAAATCCGTATATGAGCTGACAAACGTCTCGAGGATGACGATGAACGCCGCTCCCAGCACAGGACCGATCAACGTTCCGGCTCCACCGACCAGGACCATAATGAGAACTTCTCCGGACATCGTCCAATAAATATCTTTTGGGGAAATAAATCCGTTGAAAAAGGCATAGAGGCTTCCCGCCAATCCCCCTATTCCTCCTGCGAGAATGAAGGAAATATTTTTGTAGATCGTCGTGTTGTAGCCCATCACTCTGACCCGGGTTTCATTCTCCCTGATCCCCACAAAAATTTGGCCAAGTGGTGATTGCAAAATCACTCTCAAACCGATGAAAACGATCGTAAAAATAACCAGGATAAAGAAATAAAATGCGATCGGGCTATCCAGAACCCCATTGGCCCACAGAGAAGGCTTTGGGATACCGGATAATCCGTTATCCCCTTTGGTTAGGCTGCTCCATCGATAAACAAGCGCGTAAAACATTTGTGAAAAAGCGAGGGTGAGCATCAAAAAATAAAATCCGTTGACCCGATTGCAGAAGAAACCGATAATACAGGCCATAATCAACGATAGAACGATCCCCGCAAACAAAGTGACGAATACATTCGAAGTATAATGAATCGCAATCAGACTTGAGGTATACGCTCCGACGCCGAAAAATGCCGCATGACCGAGCGATACCAGCCCCGTGTAACCTACTAAGATATTTAAGCTGAGCGCAAAAATACCCAAAATTAATATTTCGACCAAAATGCTGAGAAAATAGTTGGTTAATCCAAATGGAACGATGCACAGTACAAGCAGAAGGCCTAAATAAGCAATCGACTTCGTGTTCAATCCTGCCATCAATGCACCTGCTTTCCTAACATTCCGGTAGGCTTTACTACCAGAACGAGGGCCATCAGGCCAAAAATAATTAACAAACTCAACTGCGGGAACATGACCTTACCGAACGTTTCAACAACTCCGACGATCAAGCCGGCAAGCAAGGTCCCAGTAATGGAGCCGAGTCCGCCTACCACCAGAATGACAAGCGCAAGGATGAGCACCTCGAATTCCATCCCCAGATAGAGCCCAAGGATCGGACCTGCGGCCACACCGCCCAGTCCCGCCAGCAAGCCTCCGATCGCGAAGACGACGGAAAATACGATTTTAATGTTAATCCCAAGCCCGCTGACCATTTCCCGATTGCTTAAGCCTGCGCGAATAATCGCTCCCCACCTGGTTTTTTCCTGCAGATACCACATGACGGCAGCAAGCAGCAGACCGAAGCCCATGATCAGTAAGCGATAGAGAGGGAACGTCTGACCGAACAATTCGACAGAGCCGCTTAACCATGGGGGAAGCGGCAAGGATTTGACGTTTGCGCCCCAGATTAACCGCACGAGATCGTGAAGAATATATGCTACTCCGAAGGTCAGAAGCACTTGTGACAGGTGCCCTAGCTTATAGGTTGGGCGCAATAGACAAATTTCAAGCAAAAAGCTTATCACGGCGACGAATATCGGAGCCAGAAACAGCGCATAAATAAAGTTTGGGGCAATATGCTGGGTAATGCTAAGGGCCATATAGGCCCCTATCATGTAGAGCGAACCATGGGCCAAATTCAATACGCCCATGATTCCAAAAATTAACGATAATCCGCTTGTGATCATGAAAAGGAGCAACCCATATGACAACCCGTTGACCAGCTGTATAGCTATAATATCCAAGACAATCCCTCTCCTTCATGGGAAGCGGGCCAACAAGGCCTCCCCGTCACTTCCCTGGATCTTTAATTTCCCCGATCGTCTCTACAACCTTGTTCTCCGTCTTGCCATTCTGTACTTCCGTCTTGATCAGGTATAACGTTTGAATAACATGATGCGTCTCCTGATCGAATTTGATCGGCCCGCGCGGACTTGTGAATTGAACCTTACCGATGGCTTGAGAAACTTTTTGCCTGTCGGACGTGTCGCCGTCCAAGCTTTTCAAGGCTTCGACAATGACACGTGCGGCGTCATACCCTTCTACCGATTCGATACTTGGACGCGCATTGTACTTCTTCTCATAAGCCGTAACGAACGCTTTGTTCTCCGGCGTATCGAGATGATAATCCCAGAACATCGTGCTGATGATTCCTTCCGGAGAATTGCCTTGTTCAGGTCGAATGTCCTCCGCATTCAGCCATCCGGAGCCGATCAGCGGAATTTGTCCTTTTAAACCGTACTGCTCATACTGTTTGACAAAACGTACGGCGTCGGCTCCTGCGAAGAAAGCATAGACGGCTTCCGGTTTTTTACCTTTGATTTGCGTTAAATAAGAAGCGTAGTCATTGGAGCCAAGAGGCGGATACACTTCGCCTACAATTTCACCGCCTGCAGCCGTGAACGCTTCTTTGAAAGCACCCGCTACCTCTTTACCAAAGGCATAATCGGCAGCGGTTACATAAATCTTTTTGGCTATGTGATCATATGCATATTTCCCCATCGAGTTGCCGATTTGCCAGGAGCTGAACGAGGAACGCCAGATGTAATCGCTGCGTTTGGTTCTGGTTAAGTCATTACCGCCTGCATGAGAAACAAGAAAAGGCAGCTTCTTGCTGTCGACTTCATCGCGCAAGGCATAAGCAACGGCCGTACTTACCGGACCGGTCAAAATGTCGATATTGTCTTTTTCCACCAGCTTGCGCAGTTTGCGCAGCGCACCTTGCGGATCATTCTCTTCATCTTCTTTAATGAGTGTAATTTTTCGTCCTCCGGCTTCCCAATTCACACTTTCAAAATATAGCTCCATACCTCGGGTCAGATTCTCCCCCAACGAAGCGTAAACACCCGAATAAGGCAAAATAGCTCCTACTTTTACTGACTCCTTACCGTTTGCGGGAGAAGTTGAAGCATCACCTTCAGCGGGGGTACTGCTTCCGCCTGTAGTTCCTGATGACTGACCACATGCAGTAACAAATGCCAAACACAAAGCCAAAGCAATCATAAAACTCCCTTTTAATTTTCTCATCCTTGATCACCTCTATATTTTTATAAAATATGGAACTCGGAAGGAAAAAAATCTAGTTGCAATGGGATATGATTAGAAACATTTAGTTTTGATTGCTTTGAGTGTAGATCCAGATTTGACCGTCTTGGCTTTTATTCAGCTTTCCTTGAAACGTAAGACACTCCAGATGAGCTAAAGTCTCCGCCATGGCAAACCGCCACTGGTGCGGCGATAGCTCTTTATGCCGGAATACATCGGAAGCCACTTCATATGCGGTCCTCCCTTGCTTTGCGAGCACCCGCATCTGCTCTAACCGTTGTTCGTGATGCTCCAACAATTCCGTTACCCGCTGGGGAACGTTATCGATCAGCTTGCCGTGCGCAGGGAGCGCCAGGGAAATATCGAGCGCCGCCGTTTGCTGCAGCGATTGAACATAATCCTGTAAGGGATTAGGCCGGCCTCCTGGCCACAAGCTGATATTCGGCGTAATTTTATCCAAAATATGATCCCCGGCCAGCAGCAGCCGGCTCTCTGGTTGATACAAGCAACGATGCCCGTCACTGTGTCCCGGTGTCGGGATCACCTGCCACAGCTCATCGCCGAGCCTTACCTCAGTCATCGTTAACGGCCTGAGCTCAGGCAGGGGCAGCACGTGATTGTGGAGCTTCAACATATGTTCAACGATTTGCTCCGCTAATAGATCAGGTACGCCATTGTCTTTGGCCATCCGCCCGACAAGCTGCGCTTGAACGTCGTCGTTTCTCCACGCTCTATCCACCATCGCCATATCCGGTTCACTGATGTAGACCGGTGCGCCGGTCAATTCCTGCATCCATCCCGCAAGTCCAAAATGATCCGGATGAAAATGTGTGAGGTAAATCACCTTTATATCTCTGGGCTGAAGCTTCAGCTCGGTAAATGCCTGCTTCCATGCCTCCTGTGCGGCCTGATCGTTAAACCCCACATCGATCATGACCACCCCCTGCTTATCCACGGCCAGGTAGCAATAGATGTACTTCATCGGAAAAGGAACCGGAATCGGTATTCGGAATAAATTGTTTCTAATCTGCTCCATCTTAAGCGCGCCTCCCTATTTGTTGTGCCAAACGGGCTGCCGCTTCTCCAAAAACGCTTTCAGACCTTCTTGCGCGTCTGCGGATTGAACCAGTTCCCTTAAATAAATGTGTTCCACTGGCTTGATTGCAGAGGCAAATGAAGTGGACATGGCTTCGCGGACCGCTTTACGCGTTAAACGTAAAGCCAGAGCGCTTTTGGCACGCAATTGCGTCAGCAGCTTCTCCAGCGCGTCGTCAAGCTCGTTAGGGGGAACGACACGGTTGACAAGCCCCCACTCATAAGCTTGGGCTGCGCTAATGCTCTCGCCCGTCAACAAAAGCTCCATCGTTCTGTTGTAGCTGGTCATCCACGGGAAGGTAACGATGGATACGGGAGGGAACAGCGCCAGGTGAATTTCCGGCTGACCGAATTTGGCTCGTTCGCTTGCCAGCACGATATCGCAGAACGTAGCCAGCTCGCAGCCCCCTCCCAGCGCTGCGCCGTCGACCACGGCAATCGTCGGGCAAGGCACGTCGACGAGACAGTGAAACATACGGTGAAACAAATGAATCATCGGCTCTGTTTTATCGCCCATATGATCTTCCACCGCAACCCCTGCGGAAAACACTTTTCCTTCCGCACGAATGACTAGCGCATTCAAGTGTTCGTTGCCGTGTAATGAGGAAAGAGCGTGAACAATTTCCTCCATCATTTCCATATGCATCACATTCACTGGGGCTCTTCGTAATACAAGAGTGGCAACCTTCTCTTCGGACGAGAAGCCGATCCATTGATATTCGCTCATGGTTTACACCCTTTCTGTTGCCAGCGCTGCAGCCGGTTTAATGACCCCGCCGGCTTTCACGTCATAAAGACCTAGAGGAATTAATCGCAGCCCGGGGAGGAAGTCGCATGTCAGGAACAGAAGCGTGTACAAGATGTCATGGAAGGGAAATCCTCTTCGCTTCAGCTCGGAGAGCAGCAGCTCCTGATACTCCACCGCCTTGTGAAACTCAGGGTCAGTGGTCATCATTCCGGCTAGCGGAAGCGGTATCTCCACAATGATTTCTCCACGATCTACAATGACAATCCCGCCGCCCATTTCATGGACTCGTGCGGCCGCTTTAGCCATCGCCTCTGCATCTCTGCCGATGACAAGCAATTGCGTCGTCGTATTATACGTGGAAGCCATCCCATCGAGCTCTACCGCAAATCGTTCCATAATCCCTTTGGTCACCCATCGTCCTTCCCTGTCAATCAGATTAGCCATCACCAGCCCCGACTGTCCTGACAGGTCGGCATACCCGTTCACTACGGGAAGCTCTGTATCTTTTTTCTTGGTTATGACATTGCTTTGAAAATAAATGACCGGTACAGGCTCCTCCGAAGAAGTATGAGGATAACGGTACAAGTCCGGCTGCTGCAGGAATGATCGTTCTATGGAGAACGCCGGTTTATCCACATATTTCATCCAATCGATGACCGGAGGAGATACAAGCAGCTGTCCTTCCGATGCTACGACTCTACCTGCGGAGATCACTAGCTCCGGACGAAAATCAACCAGGTTCGGCAGGATCAGCACGTCTGCCCTACGCGCAGGGGCGATTCCGCCAAGCTCTTGGTCCAAGCCGAGGAAGGTTGCCGGGTTGATCGTGGCCATTTGCAGCGCCTGCATAGGAGCCAATCCAAGCTCTACCGCCGATCTCAGCAATCCATCGACGGAGCCCTGTTCCTCGATAAAAGCGGGGTGCGGTCCATCCGTCGTCAGCAAAATTCGATTCGTGCTCACTTTATGCTCTGTAACCAGCTTCATAATCTCCGGAAAATCCGGACGCAGCGAGCTGTTGCGAAGTGTCGTCCACATACCTAAACGCAGCCGATCCAGTGCTTCTTCCGCTGTAATCGCTTCGTGGCAGGAACTGATTCCGGCGGCTACGATCGAGTTCAATTTTTCATAGGAACAGCCGGCCGTATGTCCATCGGAAATTTTACCAAGACGTTTGGCATATTCGATCGAATCGATTACAAACGGATCACCCTTATACAAGAGCGGCCAACGGGTTACCTCCGCCGTACCGACGACTTCTTCGAGATCAAGCAGAGAACGGATGTCCTTGGAGTTAAACTCCTTCCGTTCTTCAGCGTATTCCGCCTGCGAGACAAGGCGTACGACCCATAAGCTGTTTCCCGGTAAATCACGGAGGTCCTGCAGCATGGCTCTAAACCCTCGTGCTCCCATGTAAAGATAAAAAAACAGATTGTCATTTACAATCGTAGTTGTCCCGAGTGAAAGCGATTTCATCATATGACTGATTGGGTTGTATACAACCCAAGGATGTGCGTGCGGTTCGATAAAGCCTGGTGATACATACTTTCCCTGGGCATGAATGACCTTGGTATGCTCCCCAATAGCCGCTTCACTATTCCCGATATAGGCGATACGGTCCTTGTAGATGGCCACATGCTGCGGCAGAAACTCGCCTGAGTACACATTGATCACCGTGCCGCCCTTGATGAACAGATCAGCAGGGCGGCGACCTTGTGCAACTTCAATTAATTCAACTCTCCTTGCATGTGATTTCAAAGCAAGCTCCTCCTCGCTTTTATATTCAACCTATGGTTAAATATATATTTCTGCGAATGGATTGATTGCCTTCTCCCGTTTAGCCTGAAGTTCCCGGTCCGGGGCTTGCTCAAACAGGCTTTCAAAGTATTTAACCGAAAGCGTCGAGAGCAGCTGGTGCATGTTCCAAAACAAATCCCTCGCTTCGTTCCCGTTCCAATCATGGGGCAGAAGATCCTGGGGAAAGCCTGGATCATTAAATAGGAATTTTCTGTAATAATGAACAAGGTATGTTCGCTCTACAAAAGCCTCCAGATTGGTCAAAGAATCGTTCCAAACGCGTTCTTTCAACAGCTCGTACTTCGGTCTGTACGTCTCAATGAACGTATTGTAATCTTCTTGAATGCTGTTCAAATTCCAGCCTTTATCTATAATGTACTGTTGGTCATGAGACAATAAAGAACTGGAGCTAAAGAGCATGGCATATTCCTTTAATCCGTAAGTCTCAATCATTTCCAATATCTGTCTTTCCAAGGGGTTAGGGCTAACCCATGTGCTGTTGGAAATCATTCCGAATCCCGTCCAGCTTAACTCCTTGCGGACCTGGTTTCTCAGGTCGCGTTTTTCTTCTGGCATGGAATACGTTAATATTCTCCAGAAGCCGTCCCATTTGTGGCTCTTGATTGAGTACACCCTTCTAACGCCATCCTCGATTCGGCGCTTTCCTTTGTCAGTCAAGCTGTAATAGCTCTTATTCCCTACTCTTCTCACCTGAAAAAGATCCTGCTGCACCATGCGCAGCGTAGCGCCGCGGACGGACGATTCAGAAATTCCGAATTCAGCCATCATTCGGATCAGACTTCCGATCCAAACTTCCCCACCGTAATATTGAATAAAGTCACCGTACAATGTAAACATCAGTGATCTGGGTTTCATGCTTTTTCCGTTCTCCTTCTATAGTTTATATAGTTAATCACTGATACTAGATTATGCCAGTTTCCAGAAAATATCAAGATTACAGCGGTCGCGGCCGGATTCTTTATCTAGCTGATTCTAAGCTTGAATCGCTGGATTTTCCCGGATGCCGTCTTAGGCAGTTCATCGATGAACTCAACCATTCTTGGATATTTGTAGGGAGCCAGTTCTTTTTTCAAAAACTCCTTCAGATCATGCTTTAAGCTGTCCGACGGGGCCACCCCTGCTTTTAACACCACATAAGCTTTGGGCTGAACTAAGTTGCTATCCAGCTTCGCGCCGACCACGGCGACCTCCAGCACCGCTTCATGACGGATTAAAGCATTTTCAACTTCGATAGGGGATACCCAGATGCCGCCGACTTTAATCATGTCATCGGAACGTCCGCAGTACCAAAAGTAGCCCTCTTCATCCATGTAATACTTATCACCGGTATGAAACCATTCTCCGTTAAATTTTTTCAAATTTTCCTCGTGAAGGTTCCAATACGCGCTTGAGATACTTTCCCCTTTAATAAGGAGATCGCCCGTTTCACCCGCAGGTAAAGGCATACCCAGTTCATTCACAATTTTGGCCTCATAACCGGGAACGATTTTGCCCGTGCTTCCATCCCGTATATCTCCTGCCCTATTGGAAATATAGATATGGAGCGCTTCTGTAGATCCGATCCCGTCAAGAATATCGACTCCGAACAACTGCTTCCACTTTTGAATGAATTGGGCTGGTAAAGCTTCGCCTGCAGATACGCAAAGCCTGAGAGAAGACAGATCGTACGTTTGGCCGGAACGCTCGATCAAATCAATCATTGAGCCGTACAGCGTAGGTACTCCAAAAAAGATGGTCGGCTTATACTTCTCAATGGTTTCCAGCACCGTCTCCGGTTTCGGACGCTCACGCAATAATACGGTCGACGCTCCCGCACCGAACGGAAAATACATCCCATTGCCTAAACCGTAGGCAAAAAAGAGCTTTGAAGCCGAAAACGTAATGTCGTCTTCCCTGATTTGGAGAACCTGTTTGGCGTAGGCATCATATGCGCACTCCATATCATGCTGCAAATGGATTACGCCTTTAGGCTTCCCCGTACTTCCTGAGCTATAAAGCCAGAATGCCGAATCGCTTGGCCCCGTTTGGACTGCTTCCAACTGAGGGGAAGCCGCCTGGATCCACTCATGATAATCAATCACGCCGGTATCGTTGACAGCGCTGTCATGAATCACAACGACATGCTTCAGATAAATAAACCGGTCCCGCAAGCTGCGGATATTGTGCCAAAGATCCTCATGAATCACAAGCACCTTCGCTCTGCTGTTATTTAAAAAATACTCATAATCGGCAGCCGACATGATCGTGTTTACCGGAATAGGAACCGCTCCGATCTTAATTGCGCCATAGAATGCGGCGATAATCTCTGGAGTATCATGGCATACTAATAACACACGATTCTCCATTTCGACCGAAAGCTCTCTGAACCCATTTCCTGCTTTATTAACAGAATCCTGCAGCTGCTTGTAGGTCATGTACTGATCCTTATAATAAACGGCTACCTTGTCACCTAATCCATTGCTCACATTGTCATCGATAAAACGGGTAGCCGCGTTATAGCAAGAACCGACTCCACGCAATTCCATCGTTACATCACACCTTCTTATTCAGGGTTACTCAACGCATGATTGAAGGAATAACGACAATATCAGCAAATAGCTGCAGCGGATATCGTCGTCTCTATAGTTCCCAGCCTTATGAATAACAGCGGTTTTACAAATTACAGACCTTTCCAGTCCGGATTACGTTTTTCCAAGAAAGCGCTTAAACCTTCTTTAGCATCTTCAGAACGGAAAAGCAGATTCTGCAGCTCGCCTTCATATCGAATCGCCACGTTGAGCGGCATCTCTTTACCGTTCATGATGGAAAGCTTGATGTTCGAAGCCGAGTAGGATGCGCTGTTGACGATATTTCTGGCATATTCAAGCACTTTTTCACGTGTTTGTTCCTGCGGGAACACATCATTGACCAGGCCAATTTCGAGCGCTTCCTGAGGTGTAATCGTTTTGCCGGTGATATTCATGTCCAGCGCGCGGGAGAAACCGATCAGACGAGCCAAGCGCTGTGTTCCGCCGGTTCCGGCGAGCACTCCGAGTGTAATTTCAGGAAGGCCGATTTTGCCTGCTTGATCTCCCATGAATCGAAGGTCGCAGCCAAGCGCCATCTCCAGACCGCCGCCAACCGTATGTCCCTCGAGACAAGCAATAAAAATTTGCGGGGAGCGGGCCATTTTATCCAATGTCTCGTTACAGAACAAACAGAATTGCGTTTTGAAGCGAGGCTCAGCCGCCTTCAGGAAGTTGATGTCAGCACCTGCAGAGAAGAACTTCGGCACATCGCTCATGAGAATGGCAACTTTGATCGAAGAATCAAAACGAATATCATCGATTGCCGCATTTAGCTCTTTATAGAAGTCTAGGCTGTAGGAGTTCGTTTTGTTGACGTGCAGATGAATTTCTGCGATCCCATTTTCTTTTTTGAGTGTCAGTGCGCTTTCTTTGTTCACAGTTACGGATGTCATGTTTATAATCCTCCTCTGTATTACGTTTTTTAAACTTACGTACACAAGACATAATTTACAAAATTGTTTGAAAATTATCAAATTTAGATTTGGTTCATTTTCGCCTAAAATCCCAATAAAATCACTCATATTCTTTATAATACTTAATTTTACACTAATATTATGTTTTTTTATCGTCAGATTATAGTTCGTATAGTAATTACGAAACATAATCTCATTTGAAATCGCTTTCAAAATAGGTTTCAAACTGTGATTTTACCGTGAATCCTGCGTATTTCTTCCCGTAGACGCTAACTACTCGCTGAGCCTCATTCATTCACAAAATGATATTGCGTTTTATTTCCAAACGTTATATTATCATAATATATATTATGTAATCGATTCTACTATATCGTTAGAGATTGTTGAGAAATCATCAGATGGTTTAGTTATTTCTTCTTCACCTCCGGTTTTCCCTCCTTTCCGGACGTGGATGGATTTAAAAAACCAAAGGATTTCAGGAATATAACCCTGGCTTCACCTTGGTTTTTATTGCAATCGTTTTTCGCTTAATAACTTCCAACCCCTAAAGGAAAACCGTCTTTATAATCGCCTTGATCATATAGCTTAACAGGCATTTCTCCTTCATAGATGATCGCTATTTTGCTATAATTTAATCCCTTTTTTGCTGCTTTTTCCGATGACGCCAGATCATCAAAACGACCAATGTGCAGACAAGCCGCCGACTGATCATACAGTTTCACCACAAACATGACATACCTCCAAATGTATTATTGAAAAATGTGCTTCTACTCTAGCGATCTGCGGCAGGGAATAACGGCACGACTTCCTCGCCTAACTCGTCGATGACTTCAGCTGCAGGACGCTTTCCATATTTCAAATTGAATATCACATGATTCACACCGGCAGCTTTCAAATTCTCAATATATCGGATCAGGCCTTTGCGTCCGATTCTAAACCCTAAATGGATACTACTCGCCGCTTCATCCGGATCCTCAGCCAAATCAATATATAGGGACTGAGCAAACGGCTTGAATCCGTCCAGATGAGCACGCCAATCTCGAATCAGACTCGTTTGATAAAACAGATTACGAGGGTAATACAGCCATCCATCTGCGTTCTCCGCAATCCATTCCATCGACTGGCCGCTATGCCCGGTTACGAGAACCGGAATATCGCGTAAATCCGGCTTCGGTAAAAGATCACCACTGACCATATGAACCCCAGGAGATTGGATGACAGGAAAATCCTGTTTCCATACGTTCTTAATAACCGATAATGCTTCTCGAAATAATTCCCCTCTTTGGTCAAAATTAACTGAAAAACTCGGAAATTCTATAGGCCGATCCCCTGTGGCAGCCCCAAGTACCAGTCGTCCGCCGGATATTTTGTCGATGGAAGCAGCGGCTTTAGCAACATGTAAAGGATGCCGTAGGGTTACGATGATGCTGCCCGTGGCAAGTGAAATCTTTTCCGTATGGGCCGCGAGATAACCGAGATATACCCATGGATCGTATATTTGTCCTACATCTCCAAAGTTGAGGTCATATAATGGAACATCACGCACGAATAATGAACCAAAATTCAATTGCTCCGCTTTCTTTGCCAGCTTGACCTGTTCCTCCAGATTCATCAGAGGAATACTTCCTTCATACGACTCCAAAGGAAAAAACAGGCCTAACGTTAAATGGTGCTCTTTAAACATGCGTCTATAGCCTTGATGCTGACCAAAATCATTCATTTGCTCATAATTTCCTTCCATATGCAAAGTAATCATAAAGCATTTTTTACCAAAATACTGGACAATAGGTAAGATACCCCGCCCTACATCCTATTATGTAGCCTCCTCCTTGGAAAAAAGGATAGCAATTCTATCATGAAAAGTAAATGGGCTCACTAGACCCTTTTTCTTGTTAATTACGATATAGACAGTATAAGTTATATAGGGTTATATTGTAGCTTGAGAGGGTGTTTATAAAGATGAAAATCGGATTAGTAAGGCATTTTAAAGTGAAGAAAGATTACCCCGCGAACAGGCTCGTCTCGACAGATGAGGTGATGCAATGGTTTAAAGAGTATGATGAAGCACAAGTTGAAAAAGGGCAAACAGATCTTGCCGGCATCGAATGGAGCCGCTGCTTTTCAAGCGACTTATCCCGAGCGTTGTTTACGGCTAAAACGATATATGATGGACAAGTTGATTCCTTTCCGGAGCTGAGGGAAATACCTGCCCCTCGTTTTAAGCTAAGAATGAAGCTTCCGTTCTTATGGTGGGCCATTCTTATCCGTGTTTCATGGATCGCCAATCGTCAAACCCGCTTGGATTTGAAGCATGCAGAAACGCGGGTCAAGCTATTTTTGGATGAGGTTGTGTTTCAAAGTCAGGAGAACGTTCTCATTGTAAGTCATGCCGGCTTAATGATGAGTATGAGAAAGGAACTGATGAGAAGAGGATTCCATGGACCCCGATATAAAATTCCCGACAATGGTAAGCTCTATGTGTTTGAAAAATAATACATGTTCGGCATCAAATTTCCGTTTACAGATTCCATGTCGACGGGACTTCCATATAGTAAGGGCTGCCCCTCAGTTAGAATGATGATGGGACAGCCCCTTGTTATGATTATGAAATACCGCAGGTTTCGGCCAGCAGCTCAACGAGGTGAACCGTTCGAACCTTGTCGGACATGCCTTCCTTCTGCACACCCAGCTTCATCTGCAGCAGACAGCCGGGATTCGTGGTGACGATCGTCGTCGCCTGGGTCGTCTTGACCGTCTCCATCTTGACGCCCAGGATTTCCATCGATTCCTCGTAATGGACTACATTATATATTCCAGCCGACCCGCAGCACATATTCGGGTTGGCCATTTCCTTATATGAGATCCCCGGAATCTGCTTGATCAGCTCCAGTGGTTCCTTGACCACCTTCTGCACGTTGGTCATGTGGCAGGAATGCTGGTAGGTGACGATCTCGTCCATCGGTTTGGAGAGAGGCAGCTCGCATACAGCCAGCACCTGGGTAATATCGCGGGTTTTGGCCACGAACGCCTTGGCCCGCGCCTCCCACTGTGGATCTCCATGGAACAGATGATCGTATTCCACCAGCATCGCGCCGCAGCCGCCCGCATTATTGATGATGAAATCCACGTCCAGCCGTTCAAACGCCTCGATGTTCTGCTTCGCCAGCATCATTGTATCGTCCTTGCGTCCGGCATGCGCGTGAAGCGCCCCGCAGCAGGTCTGCTCGGCGATCACCTGCACCTCGCAGCCCCCCAACGCCAGAAGTTCCATCGACAGACGATTAATCTTCTCGAACATTGCATCCATGATGCATCCGGTGAAAAAAGCTACTTTCCACTTCGGCTGGGTTCCCTTCGGTGGCTCGAAGAGACGCGGACGATTGCGCCTTGCTGCGGGAGAAGTCACCTGCGGCAGTACTTCCTCAAAGGCCCACAGGTTTTTCGGCAGGATCCGCGTCAGCTTGCTTTTGTGCGCCACCTTCTGCAGACCGCTCTTTTGGTACAGCCAGATCATATCGGCTGCGACCTTGAGCTTCTTCGAGTCGGGAAAGACGTCCTGAAACATGGCGTCCTGCAGCTTGCCCAGCGGCTTGGAGGTCCGCTTAGCCTTATGCTCCGCCAGCGCCTCCCGCGCCCCTTCCAGAATTTTGCCGTATTCCACACCCGACGGACACGCCGTTTCGCAGGCGCGGCAGCCCAGACACAGATCGATCGGCCCCTCCAGTTCACTGAGCGACAGATGTCCCTCCGCCGCCATCTTCACCAAATTGATCCGGCCGCGCGGCGAATGGGTTTCCCGTTCCATGGTCACGTAGGTAGGGCAGGCCGGTAAGCAGTAGCCGCATTGCACACATTGGATCGTTTCGTCGTAAGGCAATTCTTTGTTTCGGTTCATCGGCTGCTACCCCTCCGTTAAGTTGAGCCGCTGCCCGGGAGCAGGAAAAATCTTGCCCGGATTCATAATATTCTTCGGATCCCAACTGTCCTTGATCAGCTTCATCATTTGAAGCCCTGCTTTCCCCAACTCCATCTCCATGAACGGCGCCTTCATGTTGCCGATGCCGTGCTCACCGGACAGCGTGCCGCCCAGCTCGATCGCCGTTTCAAATATCTCCGTCACGGCCTGCTCGACGCGCTTCATCTCTTCTTTGTCCCGCTTGTCGGCCACAATGTTCGGATGCAGATTCCCGTCTCCGGCATGCCCGAACACAACCAGGTTGACGTTGTATTTTTCGCGGATCGTTTTCAACCGGGCAAACATCGCCGGGATCTGGCTGCGCGGAACGGTGGCGTCCTCCGAAATCTTGGTCGGCTTGACCCGGGTAATCGCCGGAGACACCAGTTTGCGCGCTTTCCACAAATTGGCCTCCTCCACTGCCGTGCTGGCGATCTTTACCTCGCGGGCCCCGATGGCTTCGCAAATCCGCCCGGCTTCCTTGATCTCTTCCTCGACCGTGCGGGCGTGGCCATCCACCTCAATGAGGATGATCGCCTCGGCGTCCACAGGCAACCCGCTCGGCTCGTAGTTTTCCACCGCATGAATGGAGGCTTGGTCCATGATCTCCATTTTGGAGGGCAGGATGCCCGAGGTCAGCACCTTCGAGATTGCTTCGCCGGAAGTCACGATATCATCGAAGATCGCCAGGAGCGTCGCCGTTTTCGGCGGCTTGGGAATCAGCTGCAGCGTCGCTTCGGTAATGACGCCTAGCGTCCCTTCCGACCCGACAATCAGCTTGGTCAAGTCATAGCCGGTCACATTCTTCACCGTGCGGCCGCCCGTACGGATAATCTCCCCCTGCGGCGTGACGAATTCCAGCCCCAGCACATAATCTTTCGTTACACCGTACTTCAAGCCGCGCGGCCCCCCGGAGTTCTCGGCCAAATTGCCGCCGATCGTCGAAACCGCGGAGCTGCTCGGATCAGGCGGGTACATCAACCCGACCTTTTCCGCCGCCGCATGGATGTTTCCGGTCAATACGCCCGGGGAAACGACCACGATGAGATCCTCGGGGTAGACCTCCAGCTTCTGATCCCACCGGGACAGATCCAGTACAATGCCGCCTTCGACCGGCAGCGGCCCTCCAGAAAGCGAGGTCGACTGGCCGCGAGGATACACCGGAATGACTTCCTCATAGGCCAGCTTGACGATGGACGCCACCTCGGCGGTGCTTTTCGGCTGCACGACCAGCTCCGGCATATAGGTCCCAAACGAACCGTCAAAGGAATAGCCGGCCAAATCCGCTTTCTCCGTCATCACGCGTTTGGGTTCAGGAATGATGGCACGCACCCGGCGTACGATGTCGGAATCTATTTTTCTATAAGCCACAGCCATCATCCTTTTACAGGTCCAACTGGAGGGACAGGAATTTATACTCCAAATAATCTTCAATGCCGTACTTGCCGCCTTCGCGTCCGACGCCGGATTCCTTGATCCCGCCGAACGGAGCTTGCGCTACAGTTGGCAGGGAGTCATTGATGCCGACGATGCCGTACTCCATCGCTTCGGCTACCCGGAACATGCGGGAGCCGTCTTTGGTATAAATGTAGGAAGCCAGCCCATAGACGGTGTCATTGGCATAGCGAATTGCTTCTTCCTCGGTTTCAAACGTAAAGATCGGCGCGACCGGGCCGAACGTTTCTTCATAGGAAATCTTCATGTCATGCGTCGCGTTAAGCAGCACGGTCGGTGCGAAGAAGCAGCCGCCCGCCAGTTCACCTTCGATAAGCTTGCTGCCGCCCGCCAGGATGGTGGCACCCTTCTCCACCGCATCGTCGATATGCTCCTGCGCTTTTTCCATTGCCGCTTTGTCGATCAACGGACCGATGTTGACGCCGTCATTCAGGCCGTTGCCAATGACGAGCTTCTTTACTTTCTCCGCCATAATGGAGGCAAACTTCTCAACCACGGACTTCTGCACATAGATCCGGTTCGTACAAACACACGTTTGACCGGCGTTGCGGAACTTGCTGGCGATCGCTCCCTCTGCCGCTTTCTCCAGATCGGCATCCTCAAATACGAGAAGCGGGGCGTGTCCGCCGAGTTCCATCGATACTTTCTTCATTGTGTCGGCCGACTGGCGTACGAGCTCTTTGCCGACTTCGGTTGAGCCGGTGAAGGTAATCTTGCGCACCACGGGGCTGGCCATCAGGGTGCCCACCACTTCGGAGGCGGAACCGTTCACTAGGTTCGCTACGCCCTTGGGCACACCGGCTTCATGCAGCGCTTTGAACACCTCAATCGCGGCCAGCGGTGTAGCCGACGCCGCCTTGAGGATGATCGTGCAGCCTGCCGCCAGCGCCGGGGCCAGCTTGCGGGTGATCATCGCGATCGGGAAGTTCCACGGGGTGATCGCCCCGACCACACCGACCGGCTGACGCAGCACGAAGATGCGCTTGTTCGGAGCAGAGGCTGGTATGGTATCTCCATAGATCCGTTTACCCTCTTCGGCGTACCAGTCCAGATAGTCGATCGCAAGACCGATCTCGCCTCTCGCCTCCGCCAGCGGTTTGCCCATCTCGCGGGTGATCAGCTCCGCAATCGGTTCGGTACGGCTGCGGAGAATCCCCGCGGTTCGGGTCAAAAACGTGTAGCGATCCTTCGCCGTTAAGCGGGACCACGGCTGCAGTGCGGCCTGAGCTGCGTCAATGGCAGCTTGCGCGTCCTCCGCGCCCCCTTTGGCAACGGTTTCTACTACTTCTCCCGTCGCCGGGTTGATCACGTCAAAGGTTTGATTGGACCTGGCATTACAGAATTCTCCATTAATATACAGCACGACATCTACCTCCCATGAACTCCTAAATTAGTGAATATTCTAATTATATCATTCTCCTAATAGAAACATCGATATTTACGGGATAATGTAATGAAGTCTAAATCAAGCCATACGACTAGCCATAAGGGAATAACACACCTTGATAAGCGCTTTCAATAATTTGTTTAATATCGTTGTCATGGGCCAGCCTTGGATTGGCCAACACATTTCCGCTTCTCATGGAGTCTTTAATCATTTGCGGCAGGTAATCCAGTGATACTCCCAAATCCTTAATGTTGTTTGGAATGTTAAAGGCTTTATTCATCTTTACGACAGCTTCAATGGCTTTCCGGCCTGCTTCAATCGTCGATAACCCACTGACAATTCCCCTAAGGCAGCGGCAATATCCTTGAATTTCTCAGGACATGCGGGCAGGTTAAATGCAAGAACATACGGCAGCAATGTTGCATTCGCGATGCCGTGAGGAATGTTGAAAACGCCCCCAAACGTGTGCGAAATCGCGTGTACATTTCCTAGTCGCGAGTGAGCAAAAGCGATGCCGGCAATAAAAGAGGCCGCCAGCATATTCTCCCTACTTTCCATGTCCGTCCCTACGAAGTAGGCCTTGTGCAGGTTTTCCCCAATCATTTTGACAGCGTGAATCGCAAAAGCTTGGCTGACAGGGCTCGCTAATTTCGAGGTATAAGACTCTATCGCATGAGTAAGCGCATCCATTCCTGTAGCAGCTGTAATTGCAGGCGGCAAATTGAGAGTAAGCTCAGGGTCCAAAATGGCCAGCTTCGGATATAAATACGGGCTGAGGATGGCCGTTTTGAATAAAGTTTGCGTGTTCGTAACTACAGTAGACGATGTCGCTTCACTTCCCGTACCTGCCGTTGTCGGAATAGCTACGAGCGTAAGGGAGGGGTTAGGTAATTTGTTCACTCCTTCGTAATCGAGTATGCTGCCGGTGTTATTAGCCATGGCGGCAATCGCCTTTGCCGTATCAATACTGCTGCCACCTCCTACGGCTAATACGAGGTCATATTTTCCTTGCCGCAAAAATTGGATGGCTTTGTCGACCACCTGACTCGTCGGGTTCGGTTCCACTTCATCAAAGATGTCGTAAGGGATATCGTATTTGTTCAAAGAAGCTTCAATGGGCTCCAGAATGTTAGCCTTTCTAACTCCTGGATCGGTGACAATCAATACTTTTTCTTTTGTGAACGGTTTCAAGAACTCTCCTGCTTTTCTAGCAAGTCCTCGGCCACACTCCATATGTGTGGGCATATAATATTTGTAACTATCCAAGTTGCGCCTACCCCTTTCTATCCTACTCCATGCTCTCACCTATTGGATATGTATCAATCCAAACATCACCGCCTCCACCATAATTAAAACGGTTTCCTCTCCAGGTTGCTTGGAGAGAATCCGTGAATCAGATTTCTTCCATCGCATTCAGTTGATGCGAGATATTGCCAATGTGGTCTGCCATGGCTTTCCGGGCCATTTCAGCATCTGCAGCAAGGATCGCCTCATAGACAAGTCTGTGTTCAACAAATACTTCTTCTGTTTTGCCCGGAATTTTAAGAGCATCAATTCTGGCCTGAAACACACCTTGAATGAAAAAGTCCGAGATTAATTTAAAGGTGTTGATCATCATGGAGTTATGACTGGCTTCAATAATAGCCGTGTGAAAAGCAAAATCTTCTTCTACGGCAAGCTCGCCCTGCTTGATTGAACTTTCCATTTGATCGAGCGCGCTCTTCATTCGTTTCAGATCCTGTGCTGTTCTTCGTTGAGCAGCAAAAAAGGCCGCATAACTTTCAACACCAAGACGTAACTCCAGCAATTCAAATATATCCTGTTCTCCATCGTTAAAGATGGAGTCGAATAACGAAAACAACTCATCCTTATCATTATGGTTCAAAAAGATACCGCTTCCAGGTTTGACCGTAATAATCCCTTTGGACGCAAGTACGCTTATGGCTTCACGAATAGGTCCTCTGGAAACGGAAAACATGGCTGCCAAGTCTCTTTCGGCCGGAAGCTTGTCACCCGGTTTCAATTCTCCCGATTCGATGGATTCTTTAATTCTACCTATGATAATCTCATGTACCTTTTGTTTTTTTATTGGAGCATAGTTCATGTTTATCCCGCCTTTATTTTGATCAGGTAGTAGAGTGGCTATGTGGTATTACCACCTGACCTAAAGTGATTCTAACATTGCATTCCAAACATTTCAATATAAATTTTAAATATTCAATTTATTTCTCGGGAAATCATGTTGTATGACTGCGACTTTTTCTACATCTGTGGCCTTCAAAAAAGACAAAAACGCCGGGATCATAAGACCCCGACGCTCATTCATTGCCCACTATTTCAAAACGAAACGATTAATCGCCGTGTTCATTTCCTGCGTCGTTTCGTACAACTGCCTGATGGATCCAATCACCTGATCCATAGAATGGATTTGCTCGGCAGAAATTGCAGCAAATTCCTGACTCGATTGAGCGGTTTGAGAGGAGAATTGTTCGATCCCTTGAATGGAAACATTAATTTGCTGACTTCCCGCCGCCAACTCTTCAACGGATGCAGATACATCCTGGATGTTATTGTTTATGTTCAGAATCCAGCTTTGAATTTCGGAGAAGGCGGAACCGGCTTCCCCTACTCTAGCTTGACCATCGTCTATTTCACGAAGCGAAAGCTCGATGGACCGCATTGCATTCTTACTTCCTTCCTGGATTTTGGAAATCATCGTTTGCACATGATTCGCTGCTTGGCTGCTGTTGTCTGCCAGCTTTCTCACTTCATGTGCAACCACGGCAAAGCCTCTACCCGCATCCCCAGCTCGTGCCGCTTCAATAGAGGCATTTAAGGATAACAGGTTCGTCTCTTCGGCAATACTTCTGATCGTGTGCATCACTTGTTCGATCTCTCTCGATAGCTCCACCAAATGATTCATGGTTTCAAACGAGTGATGAACCTCTTTCTGTACATGGCTTATTTTTTCAACTGCTTTTTGCACAACTGTGACCCCACTGGTAGACGATTGTTCCATTTCAATGGAATGGATTCCGATTTGATCGATGCTGCCGGCTACCTGCTGGAGACCATGGGCCATCTCCTTGATAATGATCGCATCATTGGTAACTTGTTCAGATTGAACTCTTGATTTTTCAGCGCTTTCTTGAAGACCCTCATAAAACATGTTAGATGCCTTGCCTGTATTATCAGCGTGATCCCGGATTTCATTAAACAAGCCAGACAATATGGCGGAAGAGTGCTTTACGTTCTCGACAATCTCGATCAGATTCACTCTCATCTTCTCAAATGATCCCGCCAAGTCTCCGAATTCATCCTTCCGCTTGATGTCGATCTTCTGAGATAAATCTCCCCGGCCGATTCTCTCTGAAAGACCTAACAACTGGTTAAGCGGCTTGCGAATAGAAGACGTCATCAGATAACCTAGTAATGCGGATACGATAAAAGAAACCACGATAAAAATTGTAGAGAATTGAAGGACTCCCTGGAACACTTTATTGGATTCCGTATAAGCCGTATGAGCATTCTCTTCGTTCATCCCAATAAAATTTTGGAAGCTCCTGTCCACGCCATTCATGCGAATTAATACGTGTCTTTGATAATGGGTTATCGCAAAATCCATCTGGTTATTGTCAACATAACCATAGACCTTTTGCACTTCAGGCAAATATTGCTCCCATAGGGACAAGAATAATTCCAATTCCTTTTTTTCCGCTTCATATAATTGGACAACGGAGAGCCCTTGTAATGCCTCTTCGATCATTTTGGCGCTCTCGTCAATTTTGCTCTTTTCTACATTCCGGCTTTCAACATCCTTGCTTAACAAATAACTTCCGATACTGCTGTTGATTCTATGCAAATTTGTGGCGACCGTACCCAGTTCGGTGATAGCAACCAGACGGTTCTTATAGATGTCTTCCAAATTACTGTTGATCTTACTCGCATTCGTGATCCCGAATACCCCAATGGCTACCAAAATAAGCAGCACCACGGAGAAACTCAAAATAAACTTTAGTGAAATTTTTAGATTATGAAACCAATTAAACAAGTTTTTAAACCAGTTCATGCCTTCTCCTCCAATGTTAGTATTGTTGACGTTGTTATTGCATAGCATAGTTATTATATCGTCATTGAAACCCCTAACCTTTAGTTTTTTTGGGATTTTTTTAAATATATTTTGGAAAAATCAAGGACCTTTGACTCATACAGTCTAAATACATGGTCACAGATATTTCGATTTCAGCAGTAGAAAAAGGACTGTCAGAACGGGCTGATGGACCTTTTACCCACTACTTTATGATCAGCCAACCGGGTCAATAGAAGAGGAACCCGCTTCAGTGGTTGCACATAGGCTGTAGGATTGGGGAGCGGAAGCCGTTATATGAATCGCTGTTTGATTATCGCTCTCGGAGTCGGCTTTCCGTCGGGAACTTCTAGGAGGTATTGAACCATGTGCTATCCTTTCTATAGGGTACCCTGGATGACTTGGCGAGGCTCTATCATTTACGATCCATTCGGCTGCATGATGCCGTACGCCGCCTGGTCACCCTATCTTTATGGCTTTGATCCTTGGAACGGCTATCCTACCGCTCCGATTACGAATGGCGGATTACGAGAGCCCGTGCCGTTGGAGCCTCATATCGGAGGTCCCGAAAGACCGGAGGAACATGCCTCCCACATCGAGCATCTCGATTGGTCATCCAAATATCCGACCGAGGTCATACTTCATGGTCCGCTCCTCAAAGAAGCGGCCCTGACGTTCGACGATGGTCCCGATGACCAATGGACACCGAAGGTACTCGACGTGCTTGCTCGATTCCATGTGAAAGCGACATTTTTTGTTGTTGGCAGCAGATGCGATAGAAACCCCGATATGCTGCGCCGTATCGCCCGGGAAGGACACGTGATCGGCAATCACAGCTGGAACCACCCCAATATGGCGAAGCTAAGCCCGGAGGTCATCCGTTCTCAAATTCAACGAACAGACGATGTAATCCGCATGGTGACGGGAACAACGCCCTTTCTCTTACGTCCGCCATACGGAGCCCTTAGCGATACGATCGTGGAAGAAGCCATAAAAGCGAAGAAAAAAATCATATTATGGAACGTGGACAGCCTTGATTGGATGCAGTTGAACGGTAAGCAGGTGGCAGCCAACATCCTGGCCCACACTTGTCCCGGATCGATTATCCTGCAGCACAGCGCAGGAGGCGTCGGCGAAAGCTTGCAGGGAACAGTAGATGCTCTTCCAGGCGTCATCAAAGCTCTGCGCACCCAAAGCTATAAGCTTCTTACCGTCCCAGAGCTGTTGAAAAATGATCTCTGATTGGCCCCAAAGCATACGAGGCCGTGAGGACACCGATTTCAAGCGTATTTGCGCCGAGGCTGGAAGCGAATAAAGTGATCGCTGGCCTGGACATATTCTGCAAAGCAGCCCGGCCTAAACTGCTTTACCACCTTATCAGGAATCATCCATTATTCATGAACCATTTCGTATTGAAGAAGAAAAAGCCGATGACCCACGTTATAGTGAGTTATCGGCTTTGAAATATGCGTTCAAACAATTCCACGAGAAGCTTTGATCTCGGAACCATCTCGTCAATGATAATATGTTCGTGCAGCGCGTGAGGGCCAGCCCCAACCGCCCCTAACCCATCGAGCGTTGGAACCCCTAAGAAGGAAGTGAAATTCCCATCGCTTACGCCTCCTACATGAACTCCTTTGATCTCGATACCAGCCGCCGTCCCCGCTTCCTTGGCTAACGAAAACAAAGCGCGGTTCTTTTCATTCTGCTCGAGCGGTGGACGATTCATCCCACCGGTCATTCGGACGGTTGTTCCGGGAGTATAAGACGATAGTTGGTTCATAAAGCTCTCTACCACTTCGATGTCCTTTCGATCCGAAACACGAATATCGATCATCGCTCTGGCATCCGCCGGAACCATATTCGGCCTGCTTCCACCTTCGATAACGCCAATGTTCACATTGATCCCGGTCGATATTTCCGTAAGCGATTGGATTCTAAGTACTTGGCGGGCTAACTCCACAACCGCATTGGCTCCGTTCTCCGGATCCATGCCGGCGTGAGCCGCTTTGCCTAGAACGTTCAGCTCGTAAAGTCCCCAGCCCTTTCGGGCCACTTTTAATTTCCCCGCAGGCCCCGCAGGCTCGACTACAAGAACCGCAGCGCTATTCTGCGCTTCCTGCTCAATCCAGGCCCTGGAAGCGGGACTGCCGATTTCCTCATCGGTCGTAAATAAAAAGACAATTTGCCGGCTTTCTCCCTGGAGCCTGTCGACATACCCTTTCACGGCAAATAGCGCTTGCACAATACCCGCTTTCATATCCAGAATGCCAGGCCCATACGCTTTTCCATCTTCGATACGAAAAGGACGTTTGACGACTTCCCCAAGCGGCCAAACGGTATCAACATGCGCCAAGATCAATATTTTACGTTCACCCGTTCCCCAGGTGACCTTTAATTGAGCACGGTGGTCTTGGTCCCCTAACAACTCCGCATGTCCACCCCATTGGCAGCAAACGTCCTTCAAAAATAACAGCAGCTTATGAACGGCGGATGGATTGTCGCTAGGCGATTCCAATTCCACTAACGTTTTTAAGAGACGCAACATCTCGTCCTGTACCATTGGTAATCCCAAGTCACTGCTCATCTTTGACCCCTACAATCCATTCATGATATGATCAGGCGTTTGTGACCGCATGGTTTTGATAATGTTATGGGCTGTGATCATCCCTACACGTTCCAAGGATTCATTGGTATAAGCCCCCATATGCGGCGTAGCAATGACATTAGGCAGCTGCAATAACGGATGAGCCTTGCTCGGAGGCTCTTGATCAAATACGTCTAATCCGGCACCCGCAATATCTTCCTGTACCAACGCATCGTATAATGCCTTCTCGTTGATGATTCCTCCACGAGATAAATTACAGATTAGAGCGCTCTTTTTCATACGTTTCAATTCCGACGTCCCAATCAGGTTTTGCGTTTGCTCCGTATGGGGAATATGAATCGAAACAAAGTCGGATTGCTCCAATAGCGTATCTAAAGAAACGAATGTAATCCCATGTTGGTCGGCATATTCATGATCGCTATAAACATCATAGGCAAGAATACGCATATCAAAACCTTTGGCTCGCCGGGCTACCAGCTTACCGATTTGCCCTAATCCGATAATGCCTATGGTCTTTCCCCATAGTTCCGTACCGACGACACGGGGCCACTCCCCTTCTTTCACGCGGAGGTCCGTTACAGGAATTTGTCTGGCTAGTCCCAAGAGAAGAGCGAACGTCAAATCCGCTACCGCATGACTGTTCGTGCCCGGTGCGTTGGTGACATAAATTCCCTTATGCCGGGCATACTCCAAGTCAATGTTATCAACCCCAACGCCGTGCTTGGCAATAATCTTAAGTCGGTTTGCTTTCTCCAGCACTTGTGCGGTGATGGGTTCCACCCCAGCGATCAGGGCATCCTTCTCCGCAATATATTTTCCTATCAAATCTTCCGTTGCTTTTTCCCCTTGGGGCAAAAATTCCAGTCCATACCCTTCATTTCGCAATAGTTCAACCGGTCTTCGGGAATAGAATCCAAACGATGGGGAAGTAGACAAAATTTGTACCGACATCTCGATCCCTCTTTCTTTAGTTCAAAGCAGGAACCTGCAGCGCTGCGGCCAACTGCCGCAATTCTTCCAACACATTGTCGCTGATCGGTATTCCCGACTGCATTCGCTTCTCTTCCATAGAAAATTCGATTTCCCCTGGCAAATATAGTTCATCCACGCCGCTTGCCCTAACCGCATCTTTCACGTAAGAGGATAGCATAGTCGTCATCGCTTTGAACCGTTCCACTTCAATGAAGGAAGATACATTAATCGCCAGCATAAAATGGGCAATCGACTGCCTTTGAGTCAAGTCATACATCGAGGGAATCATCTTTGAGAAATCACCGCCAGACAATACGCCGGTCAACATTTCAACCATCAGAGCAAGTCCAAATCCCTTCGGACCACCCATAGGCAAAATAAAACCACCGTTTAACACAGCAGAAGGATCGGTTGTAGCGTTCCCCTGCTTATCTACACCCCAGCCCTCCGGGATGGAGATCCCCTTCGTTTTCGCAAAAAGAATTTTACCTAAGGCCACATTACTAAGAGCCATATCCAACAGTAACGGGTGTTTATTTAGGGTAGGTGCGGCGATAGCTAACGGATTGTTGCCTAGTACTTTCTCAGCCCCTCCGATGGGAGGCATTAAAGGCGCCGTGTTGCTCATGACAATTCCGATCATGCCCTTCTGGCTGGCCATTAGGGCATAATGTCCCGCGATTCCAAAATGGTTGCTGTTTTTGGCCGTGACAATCCCAACGCCATATTCTGCGGCTTTCTCCATCGCCATTTCCATGGCCTTGGTCGCAACGACTTGTCCTGCCGAAAATGTTCCGTCCAGCACCGCTGTCGCCTTGCTGTCTTGCTCAACGACCACGTTAGAAACGCTGCGGATCAAGCCTTTTTGGATTCGCTGCACATAGATCGGCAGTCTCATAAGACCATGACTGTGAATGCCTCTGGCATCCGCTTCAATCATGGTGTTCGTTATGATCTCCGCTTCATGGTCCGGCACCCCTGCCTTCACCAAACAGCGGTTTGAAAATTCAATAAGCTGAGCTGTGTTCATGTCCATATTCTATCCTTCTTCCTTAGCATCAGATTTCCAAATCCGTAGACAGCACGTCTTTCTTTTTCTTCACTCCCGCCAAAATGCTGAAGAAAAGAATAAGGGTGGTGATTACCAGCAGCACCGCTGCGATCGGACGAGAGAAGAAAATGGAGAAGCTTCCATTGGAAATGGCTAACGATTGCAGAAGCGAAGCCTCGATTTCCGCGCCCAATACAAGCGTCAATACCGTTGCCGCGATGGGGATATCCAGCTTTTTCATCAAATAACCGATCAGTCCGAACACAATCATGACGCCCACATCAAACACATTGTTGCGGACCGTATAAGCTCCAACCAAAGTAAACATGATGATCAGCGGAAGAAGAATATTATACGGAATCTGCGCGATTTTGGCCCACATATTGGCTAACGGAAGATTCATGATCAGCAAAATAATATTTCCGATAAACATACTGGCAATGACAGCCCATGCAAATTCCGAGTTCTCATTGAAAAGCTGCGGACCCGGCTGCAGCCCGTGCATAATCAGCGCCCCCATGATCACAGCAACCGTTGGCGAACTGGGAAGACCTAGTGTAAACAATGGAATTAGGGCACTGCCTGAACAGGCATTGTTGGCCGTTTCCGGTCCCGCAACTCCTTCAATGGCACCCTTACCAAACCTTTCTGGGTTTTTGGCTACCCTTTTCTCCATCGCGTAAGAAGCGAGCGAAGCAAGCACCGCATTTGCGCCAGGAATGAGACCGATAAAAAATCCCAATCCGGTACCTCTGCCGATCGATTTCCACGTAGGAGACCACTCGCCCTTTCTCGGAAATAACCCTCTTACCTTCTCCGGCTTGTGCGTACTATTGCGATTTTCCGCATTCATTAAAATTTCGGAAATTCCAAACAGGCCCATCGCAACGATAACAAAATCGATTCCGCCCAGAAATTCGGGGACACCCGAGGTAAACCGGATCGCACCGGAGATCGGATCAATCCCGACCAAAGAAAGAATCAGGCCGAATGCCGCCGCGATAAACCCTTTCACCAGCGATTTCCCCATAAGTCCGATCAGCATCATCAGTCCTAATAGCATTAATGCAAAAAACTCCGGCGGTCCAAATCTCAATGCGAACTGAGAAAGAGGCGGTGCTATAAACGTCAGCCCGAGAAGCGCAGTAATGCCGCCTACAAACGAACCGATGGCCGAAACGCCCAGAGCCACCCCCGCCCGTCCTTGTTTGGCCAGCTGATGGCCGTCCAGACAAGTGATGACCGAAGCCGCTTCCCCCGGTATATTGATTAATACCGATGTAATGGTGCCCCCATACATTGCTCCGTAATAAATACCCGATAACATAATGATCGCCGAAGTCGGATCCATCCCATAAGTAAGCGGAATCAGAATAGCCGTTCCCGCCACCGGACCAAGTCCGGGCATGACCCCGACGAACATACCGATGGATACACCGATGAGACAAAACAGCAGGTTCTGCCATGTCAGCGCTTGAGCAAACCCGATCATTAGTAAATCTATCGTTTCCATACCCTCACCCCCCTACCATCCAAATCCATTCACCGGCAGCGGTATCGTTAGCGCTTTGGCGAAAATGACGAATATTGCAACTGAAATACCGATGGACAATGACAAAGACCAATACCATTTAAAGACCCGATAAAATAACATAAGCATGGATAACGTGCCCGCAGTAACAAAGCCAACCGATTCCACGATAAGAACAAATAAAACCATCGAACCTACAATCAGCAGAAACTCCCTTAATTCTTTGTTTTTGGGAAAAATATCGCTGATTTTAATCGATTCCTTCAGCACCGAGATCAAGTAAACAATAGACAAAACCATCATAAACAGACTTAGCCAGAAAGGAAAAAATCCGGGTCCAAAGCCTAACGGTCCCTCATAAGCCAATTGATTCGACTGCCAAAAAATAATTCCCGAAAACACCATTATAACCACAGCGGCCCAAACTCCAGCATTCCGCATCATTGCACCCCTTTCCACGGAGCGGGAAGGCTTGTCCGCAAGCCTTCCCCATGTATCACCCCATGTTTACAATCCAATGGCTTTCAAGACTTCACCGTTCGTTTTGAAATCCTGATCAATAATCGCTTTGAAATCAGTGGAGCTCTTGTAAACCGATGCCGCCCCGATCTTCTTGAATTGTTCTACCACTGCTGGGTCTTCCAGTGCCTTCTTGTACGCATCGTGAAGAATTTGAACCAGGTCATCCGGAACATTCTTCGGTACGACAATACCCGTCCATACATCTCCCTGAACATCGATATTTTTCTCAATGAGTAATGGAACATCCTTCATCTCGTCAGGCTTAAACGTACCGGCGATAAAAATGGGGCGTAAGGACCCGTCCTGAATGTAGGGTAATGCTTCTGTCGTTTGCACTAATGCCCCATGGACATTCCCGCCAAGCAGTGCCGTAAGTGCAGGGGCACCTCCTTTGAACGGAACGTGCTTCAGCTTGACCCCCGTTTTCACGGTAAAATTCTCCATGGCAATATGCTGAGTAAGACCCGCGCCAGTCGTAGCATAAGTAAACGTATTTGAATTCGCTTTCACATGATCATACCATTCATCAAACGTTTTCCAAGGGGAATCCGATTTCACTACAAGTACGTTAGGTACGGCAACCACTTGCATGACCGGTTTAAAATCATCCGCAGTGTATGCCGCTCCTCCACCGTGAGGCTTGATCGTGATCGGTCCGGATGTAGCCATCCCTATCGTATAGCCGTCGGCTTTCGACTGAAATACCTCCGTCATACCAATGGTACCGCCTCCGCCGTCTTTATTCACGATCGCTACGGTTTGCTCGTTAGGCAAGTACTTATGAATCACGCCGGCAAGCGCACGTGCGGCAATATCCGTGGTACCGCCCGGTGAGAAGGGTACGATCATCTGAATAGGCTTCGTCGGATAATCCGCTTTCTTTTCTTGAGCTGGCTGATCGCCATTAGCCGTAGTGGAACCTGTCGCCTGATTCGTACCGCATCCAGCCAAAGTAAGACCGAGTGAACAAACAATTGTTAGTGCCGTCAATGCTTTCACTTTTTTCATTTTGTTTTCCCCCTTTTTTATGCTTACTTTACAGTAACCGTATTGGTTAAACTACCGATTCCAGCCACTTCGACTTCTACGATGTCCCCGTCCTTTAGCGGAGATACTCCGGATGGGGTCCCTGTAATAATGACATCGCCCGGTTCCAGTGTCATGACCTGCGATACAAAAGATACAATTTCAGCAGTGGAGAAAATCATATCACTCGTATTCGATTCTTGCCTGATTTCGCCATTGACCCGAACTCGGATCGGAGCTTCATCCGGATTGATGTCCGTGACAATGGATGGTCCCAGCGGTTTATAGGTAGCAAAAGATTTCGCTCTTGTAAATTGTCCGTCCTTCTTTTGTAAATGACGGTCGGAAACATCGTTGCAACAGGTGTAACCGAATACATAATCCAGCGCATCGGTGACCGATACTTCGGCTGCCTGTTTACCGATGACGATCGCCAGCTCTCCTTCATGTTCGGTTCTATGCTCCGGATTGACCAATTGAATCGCATCACCCGGTCCGATTACGGCTGTTGGCGAAACCAAGAACATCATCGGTTCATCCGGCAGCGGCTTGTTCACTTCTTCTGCATGCTTTTTATAATTCAGACCGATGGCCACGATTTTTCCTGGTGTGATGGGAGACAGCAGCCTTACTTCACTTAAAGGGATTCGTTGATCTGTAATCTGATAGGCGCCAAAAATCGAACCTTCGATCTTAATAATGTCATTACCTTCAAGCAAACCATAGGATGTGAAACCGTTTGCTAAATACCTTAAGATTTTCATTTTAATCCTCTCTTCTCCTTAAAATACAAGCAACACGCTAAACCAAGGTTTAATTATCAGCTTTACTTCATTTCTAGTCAACTCAAACCTCAACGAAAACCATGTCATTTTCTATCGTTACTTCGTATGTTTTTACCTTGACCTTGTCCGGGTCAAATAGGGAACGACCGGTCTTAATGTCAAATTCCCAGCTATGCCACGGGCATCTCAGCACTTCTTTATCTTTCTCAAAGATATATTCTCCGACAGTATCCCCGGTACAACTGACATCTAACATCCCTGCCGATAAGCAGGGCCCTTTATGAGGGCATACATCGCGTAAAGCATATACTTCTCCGCTGGTTGAGCGGACCACTACAATGGCTTTTCGATCAATAGAAACCGCTTTTTTGCCTTCTGATTTCAAATCATCATATTTACATACCAGATGCTTCATGTCATAAACTCCTTTTGAGCTAGAGTCCTTATACTTTTAATTAAAGCCGATAAAAATCACGCGCGTTTTCAAATAAAATCTTTTGTTTTAAACGATCCGGTATTTGTTGAGGGATCGTGCGTTCCGGGGGATCAAAATCCCAGTGCGGATAATCGGATGCGTACATGATCATGTCCTCGGAGCCCATCATATCCACAATATTCAAAAATTGTTGGGGGGTCAGATCATCCCACGGCTGAGTAGTAAACCGCATGTTGTCGCGGAAATAGTCACTCGGCATCCGTTTCACCCAAGGTGTTTCTTGTCTTAGCGCCTTGTAGGCGGAATCCATCCGGTGCATCATAAAAGGAACCCACTCAAAGCCGCCTTCCACCAAAGCCACCTTCAATGCCGGATATTTATCGAATACTCCATTGGTAATCAAACTGATCGTTTGCGTCATATAAGCTTGGGGATGTACAGAGCGCCATGCCACATAGTATCGGAGAAAGTCTCCTCCCTGTGCGGTAATGCTCGCTGATAGATGCATAGCAATGGCCAAGCCATGCTTGTTGGCCGCTTCAAAGATCGGATGATACTGGGGCTCTCCCCAAGCAAAGTCTCCTATGGGCAGCATCACCTGAACCATTTGAGGATGAGCTGCCATACGCTCGATTTCCCTAACCGCCGCTTGCACATCCCTGGAGATCGTAATGGAGCCGAGCAGCCTTTTATCCTTCTCGAGCCAATGCTCAATCGTATAATCGTTGTAGGCCGATGCCCGCGCCGTGGCAAATTCATACCAGCCTTTGGCAACGCTAGCTTCATAGAACCATCCGGTTAACACGGCATGTGTCATGTTATGTTTATCTAACAACTGTTCTTTTAGCAATGGAAAACTCGAGCCCGGAGTGGAACCGTCTTCCGGAAGGGCGTCCATCCGGTATTTGGTCGCTTTTCTTATTTGATTAAACGGAATCGATCTTTCTGGAACCCAGCCATACTCTGCGATATATCTTTTCCATTGATCCGGCAAATAAGGCAGCAGATCTCGAGTCGATCTTATTTCATGATGCACATCTGTATCGATGATGCCCTTTAGTTGACTTACCTTTCGATTGTTACCGTTTTCAATATCTTGCCCAATAGTCACTTCATTTCCTCCTTACCGCCTGTTCACTTGTTGTTCATATTGTATTTCATTTGTTTGTTTTGATAAAATACACGTTGGTCATACTTATATGAATATTTGTCATACACGCCACTTTGTTTATTCATCGATACTTAACACCATTTTTCCGATATTTTTGTTCTGCTCCATATATTCATGCGCCTTCATGACATCTCTCCAGCTGAATACTTGATCAATGACGGGGACCAGCTTTCCACTGTTGAATTTCTCTTCAGAGAAACGGATGAATTGCTGCGTCAAATCGATCTTATTCTCCACCGATCGTGTACGCAAAGTCGAACCGATAAGCTGGATTCTCTTTCTTAAAAGCACCTGTAGGTTGAGCTTTTCAATCTGATATCCCCCCATGCCGCCAATGAGCAGCCATCGGCCATCTACGCTGATGGATTGCAGATTCTGCTCCCAATACGAGGCGCCCACCGGATCCAGAATGACCTGTACCCCTTTAGCAGAGGTCACTTCCGCTATTTTTTTAGAGAAATCTTCCTTTTTGTAATTGATCAGATGCTGGGCACCCAGGCTTTCGCAGATCTCTAATTTTTCCATTGAGCCTGCCGTCGCTATCGATATGCCGCCCATTTCCCTGACCAGTTGAATCGCAGACGTTCCGACACCGCTTGCCGCAGCATGGATAAGAACATGATCCCCGGCCGATACCTTGCCCAATACCGACAAATTCAAAAAAGCCGTCAAATAAGCCTCCGGGATGGCAGCCGCTTCCTCATAGGAGAATGAATTGGGAATCGGGATCGCCACGCCTGCCGGGATGACCACTTTTTCTGCATAACCGCCGCCCGGCAGGAGAGCGCAAACCCTGTCTCCCTCTTTCCAGCCCTGAACATTCCGGCCCACCTTCTCTACAATCCCTGCCATTTCTAACCCAAGTATGGTTGAGGCCCCCTCGGGAGGTGGATATTTCCCCCTCCTTTGAAGCAGGTCAGCACGGTTTAACGCCGTCGCTTTAACGGAAACGAGCAAATCATCATCGCCGGGCACAGGCTCCTCTGCTTGTCCAATGTATAATCGGTATGTCAGCTCTTCTACCAATACAGCTTTCAACCTATCACGCCCTTTCTAAAGATCAGTTCATTCTATGGACTACAAATGCGGTATAAATGGATTATTTATATTGTATTTCATGAATAGTTACTGATAAAATACATGTTAGTCATACCCATATGAATTATTGTCATATTGGAGGGTGCTGCGTGAACCTTGAACAACTGGAGTATTTAGTCGAAGTAGCAA
Source organism: Paenibacillus sp. PvR098 (assembly GCF_017833255.1). Taxonomy (NCBI): domain Bacteria; kingdom Bacillati; phylum Bacillota; class Bacilli; order Caryophanales; family Paenibacillaceae; genus Paenibacillus; species Paenibacillus sp. PvR098. The sequence continues at coordinate 4,178,802 of NZ_JAFIBU010000001.1, read as the reverse complement.
GAACCGGTTCCATCTCAACCACTGCACATAATCTTCACGTATCTCAATCCGCGATTAGCAAGTCGATTCTTCGCTTGGAGCAGGATTTGGGCGTAACCTTGTTTACGCGATCACGGACGGGGGCCATCCCTACGTCTGTGGGGAAGCAGTTGGTTAGCAAAGCGGAAGAAATTATAGATAAGCTGCAAGATTTTAAAGAAATCGTCGAGGAACACAGTTCAAATGCCGATAAAACCATCAAATTGGCTACCGTGCCTATGTTTCTGGTCATTTTATCCCAATCCTTAGAATTATTGATGAATGATAATCAACACACTCAAATCGATATTACGGAGAAAAGCTCCAAAGAAATCATCCATGATGTCAGACAACATATGATTGATGTCGGCTTTATGGTTCTTAATAACGAGCTAAAGAGCGATAAAGAATTGGATTATAAGGTTTTGATGGAAGCCAAGACGTATGTTTGCGTCAACAAAAACTCCCCGCTAGCCGGAAAAGAGTATTTGACTCCCGAGGATGTCATCGACGAAAGAATTGTCATTTACAACGGAAGCATAAAAGAGTGGTTCAGTTATTACTTTGATCATAATGAGTCGTTCAAGTACTCGATTATTACCAATAACATCGAAACGATCAAAGGAAGCATCGCCAAAGGCTCCGCCATCAGCTTTTTATCTGAACTCACGATCAAAAATCATGATTTCTTAACCACCGGTGACATTGTAGCCATTCCGTTATTACTGCACGGCAATCAAATCAAAATGCAGATTGCATGGGTGAAATTAAAAAAGAACAAGTTCTCCACAGCTTCCAAACAATTGTTAAAACATCTAAAACACCAAATTGATAGCCTTTCTAATTAAGTAAATGAGAACGCTATCCATATCCCACGCTAATCGAAATGCAAAAAAACCAAAACCTTTATGCAGGTTTGGTTTTTTTGCATTTTCACCGCTTCTTACAACTAACGGACGGCTTCTTCAGGCTAATCCGCCGGTTCTAACACTTCTGTTTCCAGGCATATTTGGATGGATAGGATTTTATCGCCAACCGAAAAACGGACATGAATTCGATCTTCATCGATTTTGATGATTTCTCCCAGACCAAAAACCCGGTGCCCTACGATGCTGCCTAACCTCAATTCATCCTTATGTCGGATGGCTCTCGGATTGTGTGGTTTTACCGATGCTTTCTTCTCTGAGTGTGTTGGCTTTGGAGGATCAACAATGCTGCGAACATTCGAAATAAATGGGGACTCTTTTACTTTCTCGCCGTCCCGTTCTTTGTAAGTGATCAGCTCCAAGTCTATTTTTGCCCGTGTCATTCCAACGTAAAATAACCGGACGGCCTCCTCCATAAAAGATGGATTACCATTTCTATTTTTATCCATGTCTTCATTCGAAGGTATGATGCCGTCGATCAGATCAATCATATAAACCCGCTCAAACTCCAAACCCTTCGCACTGTGAAGAGTGGAGAACGTCACCACATTGTGATTCTTATTGAACTTTGATGTCTTCATCACCGATTCCAAGTACTTTAACCGCTTCGCAAACTCCTCCATGGTCTCGAGGCTGTTTGCAATCTCTTCCAGCGTGTTCAATATCCCGATCAAATACTCTTTACTGAACCCCAGTCTCTCACTCAACTTTTCGATGGCTTTCTCGTATCCCAATTTTCTTCGGATTCCTCGTATGGCATCAAGCGGGGGAATGCCTTTCATTTGCTGGAGGGTCTCTTTGCACTCCTGCAGTTGTTTACGCTGGTAATCCTTCAGCTGGACGTAATTCAGTAAATTGTCAAAGACGGATTCATTATTATGGATTTCCTTTAGTGCCGCCATTTGTTGTTTGGTTATATATCCGTTGATCTTGGTGTGAATCTCTTCCATGATATCCACACGCTTGTCCGTAAAGGTCATCCGCATGAAGTTTAAGATGTCCTTCACTACCCAATGTGAGAAAAATCGAATATCGGCATCCTTCATATAAAAAGGAATCCCCGCCCGATCAAATTCGTTCATCAGGGTAATGGAAGAAGAGTTATTTCGGTACAGCACCGCCAGATCTCGAAGGTTCTCCACCTTCTGGATCTCCTGAACCAAGTGCTTAGCCTGATATTGATAATCGGCTAAACTCCTGATTTTAATCGGCTTATGAGGCGGATTCCGGGTAAACATGTTTTTGTCATACCGGCTTTTGTTCCGTTTAATAAATTGATTGGCTGCATGCACTATGTCTTTAGATGACCTGTAGTTCTGTTCCATAAACAAAGTAACGGCCCGCGGATAGGATTGCTTGAAGTTCAACAGATAGGAAGGCTCAGCACCTCTCCAGCTGTAGATCGATTGATCATCATCGGCTACGACGCAAAGATTGCCATGCTTACGGACCAGCTTTTCTATGATGGCGTGCTGCACCAGTGAAGTATCCTGGCTTTCATCCGTAAGCACATAATCGTACCGCTGCTGAACCTTACGTAACAGTATCGTGTCCCGCTCCAGAACCTCATTTCCTATGGTTAGCATATCATCGTAATCGATCAGCAGCTTGTCCGAGCCTGAACGTTTAAATGCCTCATATTCCCGCAGAATCTGCTCGGCATTCTTCACGTCACACTTCACGAGCGACCATTCTTCCATAGGGATCATTTTATTTTTGATATAGCTGATATACGTGGTGAGCTCGTCCATTTGATCATCTGTGATGTTGTCCCCAGCCATCGTTTTGAACAAATGTCGGATAATGAGCTTCTTATGCAAAGGCGGATTGTCGGAATCAAAATCGACCTGTTCCCCTAAATCGATATCTCCCTCAATGATTTGATAGGCCGTTCCCGTTTTGCGAAAATGCTCCCGGACGACCTCGAAGGCAAAGCTGTGAATGGTCGAGAAATCAACTGGAGGAAGGTCGGGGAAAAAGCGCGTGAACCGCTCTTTCATATCCGCCGCTGAAGCGCGACTGAAGGTAACCGCCTTGATCCGCGACGGCGCTACTCTTCTCTCTTCAATGAGATAACCGATCCGCATAATGATCGTGGTTGTCTTCCCCGAACCCGGTGACGCCAAAAGAAGCAATGCCCCCTCCGTTTGAAGAACAGCCTGCTTCTGGACTTGATTTAAAGAAACACCGGTTTCTTTATTCTTTCTACTGAAAAAATCTTCACTTGCTTCCATGCCGAATTCCCTTTCCAATGGACTTCTATGCTATTATAGCATCTCCGTCACCTAACTTCCCCCTAAGTTCCACACCAAACTAATTCCAACAAATGTGATTGACATTGACGGTACGTAAAGGTCTGCGATGAATTTGTCAGGAGGGGTGAACTTGGAATATACCGTGCAAAAGCTAGCGCTCCTGGCGGGCGTCAGCACCCGGACGCTCCGATATTATGATGAAATTGGCCTTCTCAAGCCGGCGAGAATCAATACATCAGGGTATCGTATTTACGGACAGCCAGAGGTTGATCGGCTGCAGCAAATCCTTTTTTACCGAGAGCTGGGTGTTGGCTTGGAGGAGATCAAGGACCTGATCACCTCTCCATCCTTTGATGCTGACCATGCACTGAGGCAGCATCGCGAAAGGCTTCTCGAGAAACGGAAACAGCTAGATGCGCTGAATGCTTGGGATACCCGCCTGTCTGGCCGCAGCCACCGCATTCGACTTCGTCGTTACGATGCCGTCCACCTTAAATTGCTTTGCCGGTACTCCACGGTGTGCGAATCTCTGCCCAAGCCCGAAACCATCTCCAAATGGACGTATACCTGCTTCCCCGTTTCATGAATTTGCCTAATGATCGATTCCAGATTGCCGATATGTCCCGCCATCAGATTGACTCGCTTCACGCTGCTGTTCAATAATTCGGAAATTTGCTCCTCTTTTGTGACCGATGCGATGATCGGATAACTTTTCACGAATATCCACCTCCTCATTTGCGTACTACCACTATACCCTTCTATTGTTTGCTGAGTGTTAATCTATAGCGTCTTAAGTCATGTTTTATGAAAATCTATGAAAAACAGTGAAAATCGATAAAATCATGAGATCAAGGGGTATGATATTCGCTTTCATTCGTTTTCAATGGAAATGATTGCCGTTTTCATAGGGGAATATCGACTTTGCCAAAAGGTGCCGGAGGTACGATAATAAAGCTATACAATATCAAGGAGGTCATTTCAAATGTTAAAAAAATTAGTTGCTGCTTTCAACAAGATGATCGATGCTCTCGAAGTCAAAGAAGACAAAACCCATTCGATCTATAATCAATATCGTAACCGGATGTACGAATAAGCTGCTCACGCTGTTATCTGCTCCACGATACACACTTCTTCCCCCTATCCTTATAAAATCATAGTCTGTTAAGGTGATTAGATGAAGCTGAATAATGAAATAAGGCCCTGTTCTCTCCGAAACCGGAAATGGAATAGGGTCTTTTCGCATAGATGGAGCTCGTGATCATTTTACAGTTTACTACCTTGAGGTGATAGTGGTAGTGTATTGTTGTAATATCTTGTTAACACAGTCAGGTAAGAGGAGGAGAATAACATCACGAACAAAGGGGTTATTATGGTTCTATGCGCCGCAATCTGCTGGGCGTTTTCCGGAATCGCAGCACAGCTCTTTTTCCAGCACTTCATTTCAACGCCAGGCTTGTTAGTCTCTATTCGTTTGCTGTCCGCCGGCAGCATCATGATCCTGCTGCAATGCTTATTTCAGGGATCCAAAAGCGCTTTCTCCGTTTGGTCACATAAAAAGGATCGGCTAACCTTACTTGTTTTTGGGTTTATCGGGATGCTGGGCGTTCAATACACTTTTTTTGCCGCGATTCACCATGGCAATGCGGCTACTGCCACCTTGCTGCAGTATTTAGGGCCTATCTTCATCATCGTCTTTGTCTCGCTGCGCCTGCGACGAAGACCGGGAAGCAGAGAGCTCATTGCGTTCCTATTAGCGCTGATCGGGATTTTCTTCATGACGACGAGCGGCTCTATCCATTCTTTAACGATTACGAAGGAAGCGTTTTCGTGGGGGATTATCTCCGCATTAGCCGCGGCTTTCTATACTTTATACCCTGCGAAGCTATTGAAAGCATGGGGACCGGTTTCCGTTGTCGGATGGAGTATGATTATCGGGGGCATCGGACTTAGTATGTTTCACCCTCCTTGGCAATTCGACTGGAGCCAGGGATCCTTGCTCATGTTTTTCATGCTCGCATTTATCGTGCTCATAGGCACCATCACGCCATTCTATCTGTTTCTGGACAGCCTTCGGTTCGTCACACCGGCTCAGGCCAGCATCCTCGGCAGCGCCGAGCCATTAACCGCCGTATTGGTGACCACCGTGTTTTTGCATACGCCTATGGATTTGATACAGCTCCTTGGCAGCCTTTGCATCATCGTATCTGTCCTTGTGTTAGCGTTTCGTTCGGCACGCAAGGATTTCCCGGGCAATCATTCAACCGCCGTCTAAATGATAAGAACCAGCTGCAGCAGTTGGCCCAAGAAATTCAGGAGTCCACCGATGTTTATTTTCACCAACAAGTTGCTCATGCTTCACAAAACTCTATTCGTATCGCAATTATGTATGGAATCTATGGCGCACTATGTGATGCATCTCTTTCTTTAACAAAATTAGATGAACCTGCATTCAGAAAGAAAGGACTGAGGACCTTGATCAGGTGGGGATTGGGGGGTATGTGATGCTCGGCTTATTAATCGGGTTAGGCATGGGTAATTACTGGTCTATCAATAATCATGTCATTATGGATCAGTTGGAGGATAAATACCGGGGCTTCTCATCCGGGATGTTGGAAACAACCAGACAAATGGGCCACGCGATGTCTTCGGGGATTGCAGCCGTGGTGATGAGCTTTGCTCTGGATCAAGACAGCGGGCACGGCAGCCATGGGCAGGGAATGGACGCGTTGTACTCCGGTACCCAAACGCTGCTCATCATTGCAGTCGTCATGGCTTTTACAGCCTTTTTACTGTCATTGATTAAGGGGAGAAACGAAACCTGAGTTTGAGTTTAACATTGCTGTATCATCGTTATTCGGGGTACGATCAGCATGTATTGAACCCTCAGCCATTGGCCTTCAAAGTATACACATAAACCTTAGTGCGATATAGATCTCCACAGGTAACTACTCGCTCTGGCCGGTATCCGGGCAAAGCAAAGCAAACGCTAATGACTCGCGCGCCAGGCACCAGCCGCTCGCCGAAGATCGTGCTCAGCCGCTTCATGGCCCCGGGATATAAGTAGCAGACTACCACATCAGCAGTCTCATACGGATAGGTGTAAATGTCCCCTCGGATGAATGTGATGGAGGCTTGGGAAGCTGCGAATGATTTCGGCATGAAACGGAAGGCAAGCCGGGCGGCAGCGCGGGAAATCCACAACGGTATGAAGGAATTTTCAATCCCGATTAGCTGCTTTACGGAACAACGACGCAGCAGATGCAGGGCAAGCGTCCCCCACCCTGAGCCCGCTTCCACGATGGTGTCGTGACACTTGAGCAGGTTAATCTCATCCGCCACAGTACGTCGAACCGGGGCCGATGAGGGCATGGGCGATATCCCGTTCTTCCAGCTTACATAGACTACGGACACCACCGCAAGAAATACGAAGGCTACCATAAGAACGGATACCATTTGATAAAGCATTTCAGCCATTCATTCCCGCCTCCTATCCAGCAGTTATTTGGTCGCTTGAACGAACAAGCATTCCTTCTGGTGCTGTCTATTAAGGCAAGCTTCAATTCCCACTTGTTGATGGTCCTGATCCTTATAAAACCACTCCAGTTAAGGAGTGGTTTTGTTTGACCGCTTCGATATTAGTTCATTTTAATTTCAAGCAGCTCATATTGAAGGATGCCTATTGGGGCGTTCACGTTAATCTTGTCTCCTGCTTTTTTACCCAAAAGCTCTTTTCCTAGCGGACTTTCGTAAGAGATTTTGTTTTCCGCCACATTCGCCTCGGCCGGACCGACAATACGGTATTCGATCTTTTCTGCGAATTCGATATCATTTAGGATCACCACAGAACCTACGCTAACTTCGTTCAAGCTCATGCTGTCCACATCCACGACCCGAGCGTTTTTTAACATGCGTTCCAGCGTCAGGATCCTCGTTTCCATAAAGGCCTGATCATCCTTAGCAGAATGATATTCGCTGTTTTCCTTGAGATCCCCATAACTGATCGCCACTTTCAACCTCTCGGCTAACTCCTTACGCTTGACGGTCTTGAGCTCCCGGAGCTCCTCCTCTACTTTCTCCAAACCCTCTTGCGTCATAATCACTTGATCATTGCTCATTGTTCCAACTCCTATTTCATTATGATCGTACCATTTTACCTTATCCTGTGATTGAATCATAATCGATCCGATCAAAAGAGTGTCAAGAAGTGTTGGGTAAAATAACGAACACCAACTCCTAGCCCAGGAGCCGCAATATCAATCCTTTAAATTAAGAGTGAAGAATACTGCTGAAAATGACTTGCAGGCCTCGGTAGTCATTCCGGAAGCCTGCTGTATTATGACGCTCCTTATTCTGTTGGAAGCTCATCCAGACTTCAGAGCGAAGGGTTCGGGAAGTCCAACATCGACCCGCCGTGGGGTGCATAATACCCAGAGTACGCCATCCTTGGTGCTCGCGAACACAACTAGGTAGTCTATCCCCGATGCGTTGATCTTCACGTTAGTTGGCTCTACTTCGATCCCATTGAGGGCCGCAAGAGAAAGAATATGGTTGATTTATTTGTATTGTTTTCGGACATGAAAAATACAATAAAAACAATGTATACATACTGAAAGCCTCATTCAGTATATCACTCAAAACGACGGATTTCAAAGCTATGCTTTGTATCCCATCACATGCTTCTCAAGAATTTCTTACAAAAAACTTGCTGTTACTTGTGATAAGGTTCACCACGATTCAGCTTAAAGCTCATGCTAGAAGCCATATGTGAAGTAAAAAGTTCATGTTCACAATCGGTAAATATTCTAAATAGAAAGAAGTTGCTATCCAATGATATAAAAGAGCTAAATTGCATCCTATACTTTTTGCGCGACGATCAGGTAATGCTGCTCCGTAGGAAACATCAAAGTGACGATGTTCAATCCATGGTCCTCCAATGTTTTTTTCATATCGTCCGAATGAATGCGATGATGAAGCGGAGGTCCTTGCTCCATCGGTTTCTTTTCCCATTCCAAGCATAAGATGAGCCCTTCCGATTTCAATACGCGATGAATTTCCTGCAGCCCCTTGGAAAGCGGATCTACTTCGTGCAGTACAAGAGACGCGATGATTTTATCCACTTGACCGTTTTCCAATGGAATGTTTTCAATGACGCCTTCAACCAATTCCACATTATTCAAATGCTGGTCGTTTACGCGCTGCTTCAGAACTTCAAGCATCTGCTCTTCTACATCCAGGGCATAAACCTTGCCAGAAGTTAGAGCTGCAGCAGGTAACGTAAAGTAGCCGATTCCAGCACCAAGATCCAATACTGCGTCAGTTTCCTTGATTTCGAGCAAAGATAAAATCTTTTCCGGAGGAAACGCCTTTCTACGTTCCGGATTGTCCAATTTTGCCATCTTGGCTGGATTAAAACGACGTTCAGACATGTGGATCGATCTCCTCTACTATATGCTCGCCTTACCGTATCCAATCCTTGGTTTGCCATACGTTATTTAGAAAGCTTTCCGCTCCAGGCACTAATTCCACCTTGTAAATGCGCCAGCTTGGAATAGCCTTTCTTCCCCAACATACGCGCTGCTTGTTTACTCCTCATCCCGCTTCTACAGTAGAGAAGCACATCCTTATCCTGCGGAATTTCCGCCAAGCGTCGATTGAACTGGGATAACGGTATATTTTTAGCTCCCGGTATATAACCGCCTTTAAACTCATGCGGTTCACGGACATCAACCAGCACTCGATTGGAGGAGCTTTCTATCTCCTTGCGAAAATCCTCATCCCTCAAGGTTCTTAAACCCCTTATGGGACCAAACCTTGTATAAGCAAACCAGATAAGCAGGATAACTGAAACAATATTAATAAGTGTACTGATGTCCATCATTGATCTCCCCTTTTCGTTATCGACTTTTCACTAACAATTCAACAGCTTCCTGAACAATCTTGCCCGTTTCTTTTCCTTTTTCCTTTTCCTCCAAAATGCATTGCTCCAAATTGACGGCTACAATATAGGCCATCGCTTTATCCGCGGCACTGCGTACAGCAGAGAGCTGCGCTACGACATCTTTGCAATCTTTTGCCTCTTCCATCATTTTAAGAATACCACGAACTTGTCCTTCCATGCGTTTAACCCGCCGGAGGACGCTCTCATCATATTTCATCATGTTCATTTCCTCCATTTCGTTTCTTCTAGGTATATTATCTCTAATAAATGCTTTAAGGACAATATACTCTGTGCAGCGCATACAACTGAGAGAAACCGTTGCTTTGGAGTACGCGAGCAGCTTTTAAGCTTTTGCGGCGGCTATCGGCGAGGATAAGAACAGGCTCCTCTGGCGAAAGCTCCTTTCTCCAGACGAACGGTAAACGGCCTAACGATATATTGATCGAACCGGGATAGTGATTTATCTGATAATCTGCCTCATCCCGGACATCGATTATTTTCATAGTCGTCATTTCTTCCTGTGTTCCCTCTAATATCCTCGTATCTACGAAGGTCAATCCGTTTACAGGCCAGACACTTCGTAGTAGCCATAATATACCGACGGCCAACAGAACGAGTACAATAGACATGTTCAAATCCTCCTTACAAGCATGCTCCGCAGCCGCTACAAACCGCAAGCTTTCGTTTGACACGGCTGCCATGCCATCAGCTTACTTAAATCTTACATTCTCCATTAGATAAACAGGTTTACCTTGGCGTTCGTGGCATCTCCCAAATAAGCAGCTACCCCTGCATACTCCAAACCATCTATTAACTCCTCTTGCTGTAAACCCAGCAGATCCATCGTCATCGTGCAGGCGACCAATTTAACCCCTTGCTCTTGCGCTAACTCAATCAGCTGCGGGAGGGTCAAGGCATTGTGTTTTTTCATAACGTGCTTAATCATTTGGGGACCCGCCCCTGCAAAATTCATCTTAGACAGCCCTAATTTATTTGCTCCCCGCGGCATCATCCATCCGAATGCTTTTTCAAGAATACCTTTATTGGTTTTCACAACCTCATCTTTACGAAGTGTATTTAGCCCCCAAAATGTAAAGAAGATCGTCACGTCATGATCATATGCTGCAGCCCCGTTAGCAATAATGAAGGCCGCTATGGCTTTATCTAAATCACCGCTGAACAACACGATCGTTGTTTGTTCTTTTGTTTCCATCCTTCTCATCTCCCTCAATATTACATATACCCCTATAGGTATTATATAGTCCAAAACTAGATATTGCAATCACAAAATCTCAGGAATCGATTGACATATAATCGTACTTTTCTAAACTCAAATAAGATGTTATAATAAAACCAAGTAACTCTATATGAAATAGGTGATTTGTATGAAAGCTTTTTTCAAAAAAATTTTTGCAAACACATGTCCCCAATGTAATGAAACGTTATCAAGTAAGAGCGATCCCATAGGCTATGTCAAAGTTTGTCCGCAAGGCCACTATAAAGAAGAAACGTATAGTGTGCTTGAGGTTAAAATCATGAATATCGATTTGAAATAAGCGAACACATCTGGATGTGCTCGCTTATTTTTTTATTTCTAGATTTTACAGTTTTCTGACGAAAAACTTATAAACGCCGTTATCTTCCTCGTGTTTAATCAGTTCATTTTTGGTTTGTTTGACCCAGGCCTGAAAATCGTTCACTGAGCCTTTATCCGTAGAAAGAACCTCCATAATTTGTCCAGCTTTCAAACCATCCATCGCTTTTTTCGCCTTCACAATGGGCATCGGACAAGCCATTCCTTTGGTATCGACAACAATATTCGTTTGCATTCTCAATTCCTCCTTATTTATCGTGAATCGCACAGCGGTTTGGACCAACTTCCATTTCACGCTGCTCTTCATTTGTTGGTTGGATTTTGCCCATATTGGTTTGACGAATTTCCTGATACGAGTTAGGATGCTGCGGCAAATTACTCGTTACCGTACGTCGAAATTCTGCTTCATCCTGTATGTTTAACCCTGGGTTCTTTTGATACAAGTCTCCCAAACGAGCGGATACCTTACCGCCTTCACCAAGCTCAGATATTTTGCCAAAGTGAGCAGGAAGTACGATTAAATCGTTGGAAAGCTCTTTATATCGGTTGTACAAGGTGTGACGTAAATCTCCTACCCAATCTTCTGCTTGCCCTGCCAAGTCTGGACGACCGATGGATTCGATAAATAAAATGTCTCCTGTGAGCAAATACTGATCATCAACGATGAGCGATGTACTCCCAATCGTATGCCCCGGTGAATACACAGGTTGGATTTTAATGTGGGTGTTCCCAACCGTGATTTCTTTAGCGTCCTCTAGTTTTTCATATGGGAAGACGACATCTGCAGCATCTTTTGGAGGCAGCCAGTAGGTTGCTCCAACTTTCTCAGCTAAACTTCTTCCCCCGGAGATATGGTCTGCGTGCAGATGTGTATCCATCGTGTGTTTAATCGTCAGCCCGTTTTCTTTCGCGAAACTTTCAAACACGTCGGTCATTCTAAGCGTATCCACAATAGCGGCCTCACCATTGGAAACCACCATATAAGAGAGACAGCCCTTGCCGATGCGAACGAACTGATAGATCGAACCGCCGTCCTTTAAATCACCGATTTTTACGGGCTCCAGATATTCACTCCAGGATTTCATACCGCCCTCAAGATAATATACTTGGCTCCGGCCGGCTCCTATTAGCTGTTCAGCTACGAATATGGAGGAACCCTCTTTGGCGCAAACAACCAGCACCTGCTTATCCGCCGGGATCTTGTCGAGAGCGGAATCTACTCCCTCCAGCAAATCGAAATACGGGATATTGATGATTTCAATGCTTTCCCCTTCAATTTTCCAGTCGTTAAAATCACTTTCGTTGCGAACATCCAGAATGAATAGTTCTTTCTTATCGAGGACAAATCGCGTAAGATCTTTCGCATTCATTCCCTGCAAATTGGCTGTCGTAGTCATATTCCAAACCCCCTCTAGTTAGAATGTCAAAGTCACGTTGGCATCCTTCGCAAAATCCAAGAAGGTTACAGCTCCGCCGACTTCGATGCCTTCAATAAAATCTTCTTTCTTCAGATTCATCACATCCATGGTCATTTGGCAGGCAATGATTTTGACACCCAATTCTTGTGCCATATGAACAAGTTCGGGAATTGAAGGCACGTTAGCGTTTTTAAACCCCTCCACAAAATGTTCTTTACCCGCGGGCAGAGGCAATTGCTGATACCCCTGTTTATGAATTAGATTGAGTCCTTCAAATGTGAAGAAGATGGCGACCTCAGAATCGGTAGCGGCCGATGCCGTTGCAATGTTGAATACCTTATAAGCATCGAATAATCCGCCGTTGCTTGCAATGATTGCTACTTTAGTTGACATAAGTGATTGACCTCCGTTTTTTTTTGATTTACTGATTTTTCTCCGTCGGACCGGTCCAACCGGACATCCCAGGCATTACATTTTTTACATTTTTAAAGCCCTTATCATTGAGCAGCTGGCATGCCATATCGCTTCGGGTTCCTGTTCGGCAAACGACATGTATTTCTTGATCAGGATTGAGCTCACTCAGACGGTTTTCCAAATCACCCAACGGTATGGAGATGGCTCCAGGAATACGATTAAAAGCATATTCCGCTGGTTCGCGTACATCTAACACCGTTGGTTTTTCACCCGCTTCCAGCTTTTTCTGCAATTCCTCGGAAGTCAAGGTATGTGGAAATTTGAATTCTTCCTTGATTTCATTCGGATTGGCTTTACGAAGGTAATGCTTCAACACTTCTCCTTCGTGAATGGTTCCTAAATATTGATGGCCTGTATTCTTGGCCCATCCTTGAATATCAGCTAATGAACCTTTATCTGTAGCCTGAACCTCAATTACTTGACCGGAATTCAATTGGTCGATAGCTTTTTTCGTTTTGACTATCGGCATCGGACAAGCCAGCCCTTTGCAATCCAGTTTTAGATCCGCTTGAATTACTGATGGTGTCGACATAATCATAACCTCCCATTTTGTTTTATTATCTAGCGATTTATGTCCGGTTGATTCAGTTTGTTATTATACCAATACCCCTATAGGTATAATATATCTAAATTTTTTTGTTCTGTCAACTGCTAGCTTATTCGACATCCCCATTCCACTCCGACATACCGCCTGGCATATTTATAACCTTATAACCTAAAGACTCCAACATTTCGCAGGCCAATCCGCTTCGATTTCCGCTGCGGCAAACAACGATGGTTTCTTGGTGAGGATCTAGTTCACTGTGCCTTTGGCCAAGAAAGCCCAATGGAATATGCTTCGCGCCGCGGATATGCCCGGACTCCCACTCATTGCTTTCCCGGACATCCAGGATGTTGAGTGACTCTCCTTGTTCTAACCTTTGCTTTACTTCTTGAGGCATCATCTCTTTTGAATATTTACCTGCCATGTTCAGCACTCCTCTTTATGTTAAAATATCGATCCAAATCTTAATAACGGTTGCCGTAATTAAGCCGGCAAGTATCCATTGAAGAACCTTAACGTTCATTTTTTGCCCAACTTTGGATCCAATTGGTGACGCTAAGATACTAGCCACTACCATAACGATGGACGGTATGAGAAGCATATGTCCTCCCATGACTTTCCCTACCGTTGACCCAATAGACGAAATGAATGTAATTGCCAAGGAAGAAGCTATAGCCACCCTAGTAGGAATCTTCAAAACAACCAGCATAATAGGAACGGTGATAAATGCGCCTGCTGCGCCGACAATACCCGATAGAGTACCTACGACCACAGCCGATATAGAAGCGATGGGAACATGAAATCGAAGCTGCGAATGATCTTCGCTCTCCACTCCTTTTTTCGGAAGAAACATCATGATTGCCGCGGCCAAGGCCATAATAGCGTATGTTAGGTTGATTGCCGAATCAGGAAGAAACTTGGATCCATATCCACCGATGAAGCTTCCGATAACAATGGGTACCCCCATATAAAGGACTAATCTTTTATTAATGAAATTGCCTTTACGGTAAGCGAAGATTCCTGCCAATGTGGCGAAAAAGACCTGCACCGCACTAATGGCTGAAACCTCTTGTGCTGTATATGCGATCAATCCAAAGGCCGGCGGAATATAAAGCAGCATCGGATATTTGATGATGGCTCCTCCAATACCGACCATTCCCGAAATAAAGGAGCCTATGAAGCCTATAGCAAAAAGGGTAATGATCAAACCGAAATCCAATTCCATAAGTCACCCCTTTCCCGGTAAGTACTTTGTATTTCAACTGTTTTATTCGTCAGTTACATAAGGATCTTCATATGATCCATCCTCCCTTTATACATATACCCCTATATGTATTATGATAGTGTGTTTATACCCTTATGTCAATACTTCTTTATTCGACTGTTCCCATGCAACCGTATGGAAACCCATATTAACGTAACAAAATTTCCCGACTGGCTGCAGCCATCGGGAAGCAAGTGATCGAAATATTCTAAAAATTACGTACGAATAAACAGAATAGTGATACCAATGATGAAGGCTATAAGCACCACCCAACTAACTACGGCAATCCAAATTCCCGAGCTCCCATCTTTTGTTTCCATATGATTCACTCCATGCTTTTAAATGTATCTTTAATTTCCCCAAAAGTAATGTGAATATACCCTGCCGCATTTGAATAGCAGCTGGCCTCCTGATAAAATTACATCGTAAATAAAATTCAAATAAAAATAAGAAAGGGGTAGGCGCTTGAGGTTAATAGCTACTTTAGTCCATAAGAAATTAAACCAGCTCGAAGGCAGAACCTTTGAAAGACGGGCTGCTAGAGGTATCATTCTGAAGGATTCAAAAATCCTTTTATTATACACGAAGAGATATAACGATTATAGTTTTCCAGGCGGCGGTATCGAAGACAACGAAAACTTGATCATCGGGTTAAAAAGAGAATTATCCGAGGAAACCGGCGCCCAAAATATTGAGGTTATTCGTGAATTTGGCTACATTGATGAATATAGACCGCATTATAAGCCGGAATAT
Source organism: Paenibacillus sp. PvR098 (assembly GCF_017833255.1). NCBI lineage: Bacteria > Bacillati > Bacillota > Bacilli > Caryophanales > Paenibacillaceae > Paenibacillus > Paenibacillus sp. PvR098. The sequence goes on along the minus strand of NZ_JAFIBU010000001.1, from coordinate 4,163,618 downwards.
GATTTAATCCACATGTTATCTTAATATTATGTTTGCACAATTGACGATCATTTTAAAACAGCCAGCCTTGAAGATTATGAGTTAGCCAATGGCATGTCAGCTGTTTGGATTGACGTTCAAGAAGCGATTAGTCATAACAAAGAAGTCATATCCAACCAAGATCCATCTATGGGTTTTTCTATTGAACGAGAAACCTTGGTTTTAGAGCTAGCGGCTGAAGAATTAGTACAATATGCTGATAAATGACGATGACAGATCTACCCGTGTTTGAAGCTCCATTCATTCAAATGTTAAAACCGCTCAAACAAGAAAGCCGGCCGGCATTCCTTAGCTTCTCCTGTTTGAGCGGTCTACTTTTCAAACCTCTACATTATTATGGCAAACTCACAACGGATCCATGCCAATTCAGCATACCGCCTTTAACATTAATGAGTTTCTCATAGCCATTCTCTTTTAACAATTCAGCAGCTTGCATACTTCGACTTCCACTGCGGCATATGATGACGATTTCTTTATCTTTGGGAAGCGTACTGTAAGTTTCATTTAATGTACTGAGCGGCTTATTATTCATACCTTCAATATATCCAGACTTAAATTCATGCTCCTCACGAACATCTATAAATACGACATCATCAAGGTTGGCTTTCGTCATGCGTTCTTCCAACTCGTGGTTAGTAATTTGTTCAATTCCCGGTGTTGGCAAAAGCTTATATCCTAAAAACCCCAGCGCTATAACAACAATCACAATGATTCCCAAGTTTTTCTTTATCATCTTTGTACCCTCCCTTTTTAAGAATTACAATTTCAATGTCGACGCAATACAATATACCCCTATAAGTATATTACCTGGCATGGAAAATGATTGCAACCCTAAGATTCCATACCATACATAGTTTGGATTCATCAAAAAAACCTTAGCCTAAAAACACGCTAAGGTTACCGCTTTGTGTACATTCCGCAAAATATTGATCAATCTAAGCAGCATTTACAGTATTCGTAACGGCTATCCCCTTTTCTACAGGACCTCGAAAAAATCCGAAAGTTCCCTTTGGGATCTGATTTGCGAAGGACATAATGAATAACTCTATCTCGTTCAACTTCTCCGGAAAGTACCGCGCGAACCTTTATCGTATCGCTGGAGGATTTCAATATAGAAAGAAATTCTACAAAGGAAGGAAGAGCTGGAGGATCACCCAAAATCGTCGCCGTCTCCCCATTGATTGAAATCACCCCTAAATTACACATCATCGTTTTTGCAAAATTATCGCTCCAATATCTTTTAAAATAAAGCTTCACTTTTTCGGGAGTATCGAACCGTTCATCATTTACAATTTGAAAATCGATTCCATTTAAGTTTATTTATGATCCCTTACGGTTTGCATAGCAAACCTCATACCAGACTTGCTCTTCTTTGTTAAGGAAGTCTTTAAGCTCGCTTTTGCGCATTTTCTACACCTCCATTTACAAGGTATGAAAAAAAGGCGCAGCCCGTACGTGGGCAAAACAAAGAAATAAAGTATAGGCAATTGGGAGACTAACGATGTTGCACCATGATGGTGCGCTCTCAATAAACCGTATAAGTTTGCTCTGTTTGAGCGCCTTCGACGCTTTTTAGGAAAGCTTGCGCTACCCTGCTGGCAGGGACTGGCTCGAAGCCAGGAAAATACGGACCATACTTTTTCATTGATTCTACTAAGACATTAGGGCTTACATTGTTTATACGTATGCCGCGAGGCATTTCAATAGATATCCGCTCCATTACGTAATGCTACGACGTTACCATAGCTCCGCCGTTAACATGGACCACCTCCCCGGTCACATAGCTGGAATCATCCGCTGCTAGAAACACAAAAGCCGGAGCCAGCTCGAACGGTTGGCCCGCGCGTTTCATCGGTGTATCCAGGCCGAAGCGGGATACTTCATCCGCCGAGTAGCTGGAGACGATCAGCGGCGTCCAGATCGGTCCCGGGGCGACGGCGTTGACCCGGATTCCCCGTTGCACCAAGGACAGGGCAAGTGAACGCGTGAACGAGACGATAGCCCCTTTTGTAGATGAGTAGTCGATCAGAGTGGGCGCGCCCCTATATGCGGTGATCGAGGCCGTGCTGACGATCGCGCTTCCCGGCTTAAGATGGGGAAGCGCGGCTTTGGTCATGTAGAACATCGGGTAAATATTCGTGCTGTACGTGTTGTGCAGCTGTTCGGCGGAAATGTCGGACACGCTTTCCTGTGGAAACTGAACGGCCTGGTTCAAGATCAGGATATCGATCTTGCCGAAGATGCGGAGTGTCTGATCGACCGCCTCCCGGCAAATCGATTCCGACCTCAGGTCGCCGGGAATAAGCAAGCATGCTCTGCCGAGCTGCTCGATGCGCTGTTTCGTCTCGTTCGCGTCCCGGTGCTCGTATAAATACGGGATAGCGATATCGGCTCCCTCCTTGGCGAAGGCGATGGCAACCGCGCGGCCGATGCCGCTGTCGCCGCCGGTAACGATGGCAACCTTGTTTTGCAGTTTGCCGCTGCCGATGTAGGACGGGTTTTCAAAAATCGGACGGGGCACCATTTCGTACTCCAGACCGGGCTGCACCGACTGATGCTGGGGCGGGAACGTAATCGGCTCCTCAGTGCATTTCGTTTGTTTTCCGTAATAAGGATAACCGGGTATCATATTGACCTCCTGACACTAATCCAGATAAGTCTATTGTATTCCGAACGGCGTGGATCGGTTCATGAGCGGAGCTTGTATGAATTCACTCCTCACGGGGGAGAGCTTTTGAAACGTAAAGAAAATCGCCGAACGACTTGAGCTCCAAGTATAACCAACGGATCGTCTACGTCGATTCGTTCTCAGATGCGAGAAACCAAGAACGTCTGAATGACGATGTTAGTATCTACCAAATTCATGATCAGACTGCCGGATCCTAACGTTTCCCGATAGTTCAATAAAATAAGAGAACGCCTCAGCGTTCTCATGTCGTTCTCCCAATACTAATCGGTTCTGTACGGATCTCCGCATCGTTAGGTAGCTCTACGCCAATTTACATGTTAGCGGAACGGAAAAATTTATTGTGCACCGTGAACCGGCTCCCCGGAAACCGAAAGCCGAGGCTGAACCCGTTTGATTTCCAGCCGGACGGTTGCGAGATATGGCGTCACAACGCAGCGGCGGATGAGTTTGTTTAGCGCGCGACGTTTTCCCGATCGAACGGCCTGCAGGATAAATGATGCAAACGAAACATCTGCTGCCAGCTTGCGATACAAGGGCATAATCCCTCTTGAGATCACTTGGTGCAACGATGTATTGAAATAAAATTGTGTCGTTCCGGGCCGGATGGACGTTCCGTTTGTTATTGGAAGACCGGCTTGGGGAACGGCACATCCACGAAATAGCCAATCCCGTTGGTGGACAAGCTGGTCGTGTCCGCGGCCAGTACCACACGCCGAAACAATCGTTCCATCGCTTGAATGTTCCCGGTGCGAACCGCCTGCGACCAGCGCAGCGCGTAGCTGCGATTGCCCGCAATTTGCCGGTAAAACGGAATCATCAACCGGGCCGTTCGGCTCAGCATTCCGTGTGGGCCACAGCCTCAGACTACGTCCGTTCCTGGTACGATATTCCCCGAAAATGAAGACGGCCTCCACAGGTAAAATAAAAAAGCTGCCCATCCAGGCAGCCCTCATCATGTTAATCAGTTTTCTACTTTTCTTTATAAATAGATAAACACTATTCATCAATGCTCCATTCCCGGCATATTGGACATATCGTGTCCGTTTCCACCACCGCCTGTATTTTGCTCCGATTCATTGTTAGTACTGCCACCGACGTGTCCGCCATGGCCTTCACCTGATTCAGATACGATCTCAAGCATCGAATCGATTTCTCCTTGTGCCGCGGCACTTAAAGAGTCTACACTACCTGTGAGCCAAGCATGGTTATAAGGACCTTCTGTCGGTGACTTCTTATACTTCGGTTGCATCGACATGACATAAGAATGCACGCTTTCCGGCATTTTATCCTTATCCGTCAACAGCAAAGGCGCATGCTTTCCAAGATGCGAGAAAGGTGCAGCCGCAAGGGCTACAGCAGGCGTATCCTTACTCACAAAGGAAAAATTGTGTCCTGATGCAGTAATTCCCCACCCAAAATCAGTTTCCGGATCTTTGTATTTCGCAAAGGCAACCGCATTTTCATATGGATCATTACCGGCAATCCGAACGACCTTACCGTATTGTCCCAATTGGTTTTGTACGTTAGCCGAGACCGCCGACTCAGGGCCAAGAATATAAATGTTTGCTTTACCGTTCCGTGTCTTCAGGGCATCTACGGTTTCTTGAGGAACTTCATCTTTATTTACGTAAAGCAGCGGCTCCGGCATGTGAGCTATCCAGTTCACCGCAGGTATCGTAAATTCCTGATTCTCCATCGAACCTACAATGACTGAAGCAGGCGTTTCTTTGGTCACATTCGTATAATAAGCATCGATGGATTTGGCCACCGCAGCCGGACTTCCGCCTGCAATCTTATCTGTCTTTAATCCGAGCTCTTTTACTTGATCCTCTACTTTTTGATCCAGCTCGCCGACCAAAATGACTTGAATCCCATTGTTCATTTCAACACCTGTAGGCTTGAGCCTTTTTAACTCGTTCAACGTGACATCGGGAATTCCATCTTTGTTTACGAATAATACGGGCCCGTTATTGGGGTGGTGAATCAAATTCGCGCTGGCAAGTGTGGTTTGCCAGTCGTCCGGGTTCGCTAATACAACACCACCTGGCCGATTCATATCGCTAGTTGCCATCCAGAGCGTTTGAGAAACCACAGCGGCAGCCTCCGCAGGATCACTTGTATTGATTCGCGTTGTATTTTTCGATCCTATCCAGGGCGAACTTGTCGCCGTGGTTGGTGCGGCACCCGTCTGCTGACCTGAGTTCCCCATGTTATGTCCCTCATGTTGTTCGGATGAATCTGTATTATTAAAACAACCTGTTAATGCTAAAGCTGCAGCTACAGAAATAATTCCCACCTTGAATATCTTTTTCATTGTCTCATTCCTCCATTTAACTATTCATTTCTTGTCCTTTATTTATGATTTGCTGCCTAATCACTCCATCATCGGATGAAACAAAAACATCGTTATTTTCCGTTGCTAGAGTCAGTTCCTTAGGGGTTACTCTAAGTATAGCCATCGCTTTTGAAGATCTTGTGTAGATGAGATCATCATAGAATAATTACCGATCCTACAAGAGTGGTGAAACCTGAAGATTCAATAAGCAAGAAATATCAATTTAACCTTGTGTTTTTAGAAGTTCGCTAACATAATAAATCAGCCTGCCGGTTCACCGGCAGGCTGATTTATTGTTACCTATAGCTACGCATGAAATTTTTGAAAAAATACAACTGAAATGTCGTTATTGACAGTAAAGCCCTCGACAGTCTGCGCTGGTAGCGGACCCGAGGGCTTGTTTTTTTACTGCGAAATCTGCTGGACCTTGGAAGGAACCTCGTCTAGGCCGACGGCCGATTCGAACACATTGTCTTGCGGAACGTTCGTGAGATCCAGCTTTTGCTTTACCTGATCCTCGATATTCCCATACCATGCCTCCAAGGAGTTGTCCAACTGCTCCTCTCGATTACGATCCTCGTTCACATCCGAATCCACTTCGATTTCATTACCCAATACCCCATAGTCGTCTTTAGGATGGCTCATCCTTTTCTTCATCTCCTCCGTGTATGGAATCGAATTTCCATTAGGAATTTGTCAATATCAGCTTAGCTGCTTTTCTCTTCCCGTGACGGATCCTCCCCTTAAAAAAATGGGTCTCTGTAAAAATGCCCTGTATAAATCCATTTTATTCATGGCCAAATAATGGGAGATGTGCTAAACACCGAGATTTATTCGCCTATGGTCGAAACATGATTAAGGTTGTTAACTATGCTTAGTATTGAAAAAATTACCCTTCCAGCACATCTGCCCCCAATTCGCCCGCAACTTCAATCATCTTGGGAATCACTGCTTCATTGGTGCCAGATACATAAATATCTCCCTGATAATGCCGGAATGGGATCTTTGTATCGCCGTAGCTCCACAGGAAAAAATCTCCCTCAAATGACATGCTGGTAGAGCCTGTCACCGTAAATACTGATGTATAGGAAAAATCAGGTTTGGACGTAAAATACCGTTTGCACTCTTCCAAAGATATTGTTTGCGCCGAATTGTCATTTTCCTGAAAAGCTCTTGTAATTCGATAGCGTTTACTCATTGAGATGCCTCCATTATCGTCAGTTTATCTTTAGTTCAACATAAGCAACCGGCTTCGATTGGCTGCTTCTTCGTGATGTTATTGAAGTAAACCTCGAAAGCGTAAAAAGCTCGCTCGGCAGCCTTGTCTTGTTGAGAACTGAGCTATTGTTCTCCGTTAGTGAAAAAGGCGGCCGATCACCGGCCACCTCCACTAGTTAATTATTTAGCTCTCGGTTCCGTTATCGGAAAGATTTTTCATTCAAGCTTATCTCTTTCATGCTTATATTCCATTTCTATCATATTCGTTAGGGAGAGCGAGCTTACTTTTTTTTATTTCCTATTCCTAAATAGATAGATCCTTCTCCTTCACTATAAAATGCTGTCACTTTTCTTCCATTCGTTATACAGTTGGGCTGGTACAACAGGAATTTTAAAAGAGTGAGAGATAGTTGGTTCAGGTTTTCCAGGAGGATTGCTGCCCCGGTACGCCGAACTTACGTCCATCCTTAAACCCAAGCTCATTTTTAAAAGCATCAAAATTTTTGCTTTCATCCGGCGACCATACCGATTTCAGCTGAGGTGCCTTCCAACCTCCGGGATATACCAAAGCGTAACGGAACCATAGTATATCCGTTTATTATTTTTGCTGGTACCCCTAAATTCTCTTCTTTACACCGTTAACGATTTCTTCTTTGCAATTACCGTTTGGGTTTGAGCGTTCCATTCCACATGGGATCCAAAAGCTTCAAAGATGGCTCGCATGGGGACTAGCACACTTCCTTGCTGAAGAATCAGAGCTTGGTCAAAATAAAGAGCTTGTCCGTTTATTCCTGACACTTATAGGTTCAGATGCCATTGCTGGTTGACTTCCGGCTACCAAAGGAATTGTCAGCCCTAGCGTTATGATGACTTAACTAAGAAGATTCACTATACACTACCATCCTATCGTTCAATTTCATTATAGTATTTATTATTGACTATTTTGAGATCCTGCACAAGGTTCTGATTGAATATTTACCTCATGACTTTCCCCTTACTAATATGATTCATACACATTATACACTTATTCGTTGAACTCCCATGCCCATTAGGTCAAAGATACGCGTGCAGTTATGTAGTACTTCAAATAACCCAATTAACTGGGACTAAGCACTTTATTTTCTTTTAACAGCGGTAGCGGGGGTAGAACCTCACTGCCGTAGGACCGTGATCCCGTGGGCTAAAAGGGGAAAGTCAGGAGCAAACCTTTTTTGACAAAGGAAAACCATATGTAAGAGGAAAGAGTTTTACGATCATTCATACCCGCGAGGGACTAGAACAGTTTCATCAGTAGCCATTAACAAAAGAAAAACGCCCCTTGGAGGGACGTTTCGGTTAATGCTCATTCTTTAATTTCGGATTAGATGATCGAATGCACCTAAGGCTGCAGTAGCACCCGATCCCATCGAGATAATAATCTGCTTATATGGACTGTTTGTGCAGTCACCTGCAGCAAATACTCCAGGTACGTTCGTAGCGCCATGACTATTTACAACGATCTCTCCCATGCGATTGCGTTCGACCGTATCGCCTAACCAATCGGTATTTGGTACAAGACCGATTTGAACAAACACGCCCTGCAATTCAATATGCCGAACTTCTCCCGTATCGCGTTCAATGTAGGATATACCGTTAACCTTATCAGTACCGGTAATTTCTTTGCTTTGAACGTTCTTCAGAACAGTTACATTAGGCAGACTATAAAGGCGCTTTTGTAATACAGAATCAGCTTTCAGCTCTGGCATAAACTCAAGAACAGTTACATGGCTTACAATCCCTGCGAGATCTATTGCCGCCTCAATACCGGAATTACCGCCGCCAATAACCGCTACGTGTTTCCCAGTAAACAAAGGACCGTCACAATGAGGGCAGTATGCTACACCTTTGTTCTTGAACTCTGCTTCGCCGGGCACACCAACATTGCGCCAACGAGCACCTGTTGAAAGGATTACGGTCTTGCTCTTTAGAACAGCACCGTTTTCGAGTTCGACTTCAATGAAGTCCTTTTTCTCTAAACGCTTGGCACGCTGTAAATTCATTACATCAATGCCGTACTCTTTCGCATGCTCTTCAAGACTCGCTGCGAGCTTAGGACCTTCGGTGTATTTAACACTAATGAAGTTCTCAATACCCACGGTGTCCATGACCTGGCCACCAAAGCGTTCAGCCACAATACCTGTGCGAATGCCTTTACGCGCTGCATAAATCGCTGCACTTGCACCGGCTGGGCCGCCTCCAACAACAAGCACATCATATGGGTCCTTGTCAGCAAAAGCTGAAGCATCCGGTGCATTACCCATCTTGGCGAGAATTTCTTCAAGCGTCATACGACCACTACCGAAGGATTCCCCATTTAAGTAAACCGTTGGCACAGCCATGATGTTTTTGCTTTCTACCTCTTCTTTAAACGCTGCGCCGTCAATCATGGTATGCGTAATGCCTGGATTGAGGACGCTCATCAGGTTCAGTGCCTGAACAACATCGGGACAATTGTGGCAGCTCAGGCTGATATAAGATTCAAAATGATATTCGCCGCTAATGCCTTTAATCTGATCAATGACGTTCTGTTCAACCTTTGGAGCTCTTCCGCTAACCTGCAGCAGAGCTAGAACTAATGAAGTAAACTCGTGTCCTAGAGGAATACCGGCAAAAGTTACCCCGGTATCTTCGCCCACACGATTTACACTAAAGCTCGGAGTTCTCGGTAATTGCGCTTTTTCTACCGTGATTCTAGAAGACATGCTGGATAGTTCATCCACCAAAGCCAGCATGTCCTTAGATACCGCATCGGACTCTGCGCTAACTTTAATTAGCACATCGCCTTCCATTAGTTGAAGGTATTGGTTTAATTGGGCCTTAATATCTGCTTCCAGTACCATTTTGTCCAACTCCTTAGATCTTTCCTACGAGATCAAGGCTTGGCTTAAGTGTTTGAGCACCTTCCTGCCATTTAGCCGGGCAAACTTCACCTGGATTGTTACGAACATATTGTGCTGCCTTTACCTTGTTGACCAAAGTGCTCGCATCGCGGCCGATACCGCCAGCGTTAATTTCAACGGTTTGGATCACACCATCCGGATCGATGATGAAAGTACCACGGTCAGCAAGACCAGCGGACTCGATCAGCACGTCAAAGTTACGGGAAATCGTATGGGAAGGATCTCCGATCATAATGTAAGTGATTTTGCCAATCGTTTCAGAGGTATCATGCCATGCCTTATGAGTGAAGTGGGTATCGGTTGAAACGGAATACACTTCAACTCCGAGTGCCTTCAGGTTTTCGTATTCGTTTTGAAGATCTTCCAGCTCGGTTGGGCAAACGAATGTAAAGTCTGCAGGGTAGAAGCAAACTACACTCCACTTTCCTTTCATATCGGCTTCAGTTACTTCGATAAACTTGCCATTCTGATACGCTTGAGCTTTAAACGGTTTTACTTCAGTTCCGATGAGAGACATAATAAATTTTCCTCCTAAATGTGGTTAAATTATAGTGTTGTTTAGAATAATTCTTATTTAGTTATATATACATCATATCACTAACAGCCACTTTAATCATGAAGGAAACATGAAGACAAAATGAAACCTTTATGAAGATGATGGGTTAAGTTAGAAATACGATAACCAAATCCTCGCACCGTTCCTAGATTCTTCGGAACATCGTTTATACCGCAAACTCTTAATATGAACGTCAACGGAATTGCTTCCCCCACTCACGGTAAGTAACAACCTCAAAGGTCAACCTCTGTTTTTGCCCCCTTTATAAAATGACATATTTAAATGGAACGTAAAAAGTGGGAAAGGTTACATTTAAATTCGCGCTATCCTACCCGTTACCTCAACGCCCCGCGCCTTCAATTGGGTTACGTCTTCCAAATATTATTTCCAACTATAAATTAAAGTATTTCAATACAGTGCCCATTTTCCATCACGCCCCCTGTTATGAATCCCCAAATGTTCTGTGATTCTACGGTATGGCCATCCTTCCTCCACAAGCAGACAGACTGCCTCTCTCTTCAATTCTTGCGTATACGATTTGAATGTCTGACCTTTAATTGCCACAAAAAATGCACCCCTAGAATTTCATCGGCTAAACCCAGTTTTCCAATGTCTATTCTAAGGGGTGCAATTCATAAGTCTTTGTGGCTTTTCTATGTGTTGGTCTATGACAAATCTTCATTAAAAACCTCTGGCAAACTACGTTCCAAACGGTGACAAAAACCATCCCGTATGGGGGTGTTCTGTAACGTCCATTTGGCACTGGTTGGAATGACGATTGTCATAAAGTGTACTGCGACAGTTTCAGGAACGCCTCTAACAATTAGGAGGCTAACAATTTCCTTTCTTTTACTGTTGGAAACAACCGCCAGACTCCGGAAAATAAGTATTAAATTGAGCCACAAGTTAGAAACAGCGACGGCCGAGGACGGTAAAATAAAGTACTTAGACTGTCACTATTTCATTGAACTATCGTTTCCCGTTCGTATTATAAGGTCACCAGATCTTTCTGATCGACCTCATTTTTATTAGGTTGTAAGATTACGGGTAGCCGGGCAGGACGTTCGTTTCCCTAGGACACCGATCCCGTGAGCTATACTGTCCGCCCCCTACTTGTAGAGATCATGTTTAGGCTGGTTGGGACTTGGATCCGAATAACACGCGATGCTGTGAGTCTGCGAGGTTAGGGGTTGCCGGCTAATACGGAGAAAAGGATGAGATGCATGAATCCAGTCATCGGTCTGGATGTTTCCAAAGGAGAAAGCATGGCCCAAGCTTTTCTGGATAAAGGCAGGCCTTGCGGGAAAGTATTTCGTTTTGAGCATACAAATGAGGGTCTGGGACGTTTCCGGGACTATATGAAAGATCTGGAGAGCCAAGCCGGTAAACCGCCAACTATCGTTTTGGAAGCAACCGGTCATTACCAGGCGCCGCTTATTCCATTATTCGAGGAACTAGGTTATGTGTATCTGGTTATCAATCCCCTGCTCTCCAAAATGGCACGGAAACAAAATCTGCGAAACGTAAAGACCGATGCGGCAGACGCCTATGCTCGGAGAACTGTTCTACTTCACGAGTCGATGTCAGATATGCATGTACAGACGAAGCTGCAGTTTCAAGCGGTGCTGGACCAAGTCTTTCCGGAGTATCTCGGTGTCTTTGGCGATACGTACTCCAAGGTTTCGCTCCGTCTTCTGCTTCGGTTCTCAACATCCGGGAAGGTGCTGCGGACAAGCAAAACAGAGCTTATTCAAACGATTAAGGAGCTTACTCCTCGTGCCTGCTCGGAACGTTGGGCTGAAGAGCGAGCGGAGAATCTGATCGCGGCGGCCGAGCGTAATCCGTTTAAAGAAGCCACGATGACCAGCCACTTTGTCAGTTTGGAGATCCTTGTCCAGTCGCTTCTTCAGTACCAGGAGCACCTATCCAACCTGGAAGCTCAAATAGATGCTTTGGCTGAAGGTATTGCGGCTTGCTCTGTTCCTAGCCGTTCGCTGCGGCCTCAGGCTTTCAGTAAACAAGAAGCTCAAAGCATTTTACGATAAGAAAAAGACCGAGGGAAAAGGCCATAAAGCCCTTTTTCTAGTATACCTGCTGATCAAAGCGATGTTAATCACTCAATTCTTGACACCTATTGGCTGGTATAGCTTAACGGCTGTAACGGATCGGTAAATGAAATATTTCCCTTACTATTAATTGAAAACTAAACAGAAAACAACTCAGCTCATTAAGACAAAGAATGGTTCTCAAATCAAAACTTCGTTATTTATGATACGGTTCGGCGTGCTATCTGTAACGGCAAGTTTTCGCTTAGACCAAGCGTCCGCGCTGTTGAAGTATGATTTTCATTGATAAGCTCTGGGTTTTTCAACAGTGACACGCCATAAGAAGGAATCATTTCTTTAATTTTCGGCTCCCATGCTTTTTTATGTTGCGGAAAACATTTATTTATTATCTCAAGCATGACGGAAACGGCGGTAGAAGCACCCGGAGAAGCGCCAAGCAATGCAGCTATCGAGCCATCAGCGGCATTAATAACTTCCGTACCAAATTGAAGCGTTCCTTTGCCGGCAGCAGTATCTTTGATAATTTGCACACGCTGGCCTGCCACCAGTAAATCCCAATCGTCGCTATTGGCGTTGGGGACAAATTCCCGTAAAGCTTCCATGCGCTTTTCTTTCGATAACATAACTTCCTTGATCAGGTATGTTGTCAATGGAACGTTCTTTACACCTGCCGCCATCATAGTTACGAGATTATGCGGTTTAACGGAAGTTAACAAATCAAACATTGAACCGAATTTTAAAAACTTTGGTGAGAAGCCGGCAAACGGTCCAAAGAACAACGATTCTTTCTTGTCGATAAATCTTGTGTCAAGATGCGGAACAGACATTGGAGGAGCACCAATCGCAGCTTTGCCGTATACTTTTGCACGATGCTGCGCTACAATATCCGGTTTCTGACACACCATAAATAGTCCGCTTACCGGAAATCCTCCAATACCTTTCCCTTCAGGAATACCGGATTTTTGCAGCAAATGCAGGCTTCCTCCCCCGCCGCCGATAAAAACGAATTTTGCAGTATGGCGTTCGACGGTATCGCTATCGACATTCCGCACTTTCAATTCCCACGAGCCGTCGCTAGTACGTTTAATATCATCAACATTATGTTTGAATTTTATATCGACGTCTTTATTCTTTAAGTGGTCAAACAATATGCGCGTTAAAGCGCCAAAGTTGACATCAGTTCCAGATTCGATTCTTGTTGCCGCTATAGGTTTATTTAATGTCCGGTCTTTCATCATAAGCGGAATCCATTCCATCAGTTTTCCCGGGTCATCAGAAAATTCCATCCCTTGAAACAGGGGATTGTTAGACAGCGCTTCAAAACGTTTTTTTAAAAACGTTACATCTTGTTCCCCTTGTACAAAACTCACATGAGGCACTGGTACGATAAAGTCCCGAGGATTACGTATCAGATTGCTTTTTACAAGATAAGACCAAAACTGCTTTGAAACCTGATACTCTTCATTAACTTTTATAGCTTTGCTAATATCTATGGAACCGTCCGGTTGCTCGACGGTGTAGTTAAGCTCGCACAGTGAAGAATGCCCCGTTCCCGCATTATTCCATTCATTAGAGCTTTCCTCTCCTGCGTTTGCGCGCCTCTCAAACACAGTAATTTTCCAGTCCGGTACTAATTCTTTCAGCAATGACCCCAAAGTAGCACTCATGATTCCGGCACCAATTAAGATAACGTCTGTTTTAGTTTGTCTGTTGCTCATTTTTACCGTCCTTATACCCTAAGATTTGCAGAAAGGATGTAGGCGATCCTACTTAGGCGCCACAGCAAGCCAGGGCGCGACCTAATCACACATCTTTTCTGGATCAATTATAACCCTATCATAGTGTATCACTATTATTTATAGATTAAAATAATTTGTACATGTTCTTGTACCTTTTTTTTTAGTTTTTCACCTGACCAACAGAAGGATGCTTCCACATAATATCACCCTTGGAATAAATATTCCTTTACATTATTCGTGTAACCCGTAAGATATCCTTTATTCAACTATGCTGCCCGTTTCGTGTGACCAGTTTTCTTGCATTCATGAAACCTTAAGCAATGTAAGCTCATGCATCAACTGCCAGTGAATGGTCTGGCAAAATGTCGTTGATGACATCAAGGGTATTATTTTCCTTGTTTTCGACTTGGAAAGGGAAATATTCAAAGCGGACATAAGCCGAAATATTTCCGCTTTTCCAAGCAACAAGTTAAGAAATGTTGTCTTACCTCTACCGTTTCTTCCCGTAAATCCCAATTTCCAATCGGTATCGATTTGGAAATTTACGTTTTCAAATATGTTATCGTAACTGCCATCATAGGCAAACCTTAAGTTTGAAACATTTATTAATGACATTAAATTTATCCTCCTGTATGAAAAATATAAAAGCTACAAGAAAGTTACTTTCTTGTAGCTCAAATAAACACAGCAAATCCAACCCAACTTCGGAGTTTGGATAAGGATATTTTGTTTGAGTGAAAAGATTTAGTAACTTTCTTGCATATAAAGCAATAAAACAAGCGGATACTTTCGCTTTGAAATGTTTTATTATTTTATAGTTAGCAAGAAAAATTACATTATCCTTTTTAACCCCGATCATTAAATTCAAACTATTTTACCATACCCATTTTTTAATTTCAACAAATAAATCCTGGATAATCGAGGTTACCAACGATTTTTTTTATGTTTTTGCCAGTGTTACATGCATGAGGCCGCTTTTTTATTGAACTATAGTACCCGTAGTCGAATAAAATTCCGTTTTTTAAACAACAAGAACTGGTTGCTCATATTTCATGTTAATTTTTCTTTAATGCTTTTTATATAGCTGATCCTATCCATCTTTATAAAGCGGCAGTTTGGCACAAGAGGAGTTTTTCGCAGCTGAATTGATAACTCATTTAATATTTGAGCTAATTCGTCTCGTTCCTTTTCATTCACTTTATACCGCAGCCCATACTGAAAAATTTCTTCGTCTATTTCTTTCTTCCAAACGATGTTACCGCAAACTCTTACAGTCTGACTTAGGAGTTCAGTTTGGATCTCTAGGATTATCTCGGGATTAACAGGTAATTTTATGTTCGATAAAAAACATAAGCCACCAAGACCAATGTCTTCATGTAAAATTTCTGACATACCCAGGTCAACATCTTTATCTTTAATTTTCACTAACGTCATTTCTGCTGACAATGGAAAGTACAGATTGATACGGTTATATTCACGTCGATTTTCCAAGAAATTTTCTCTCTCGTTTTGTGAGTTACTCGGTCGTAACCTTTGTTTCGATAAAAGCTTCAAGAATTCATCTGCTGATACAGGAGGGCTGAACAAATAACCTTGAATTTGATCACAATCGTGTTGCTTTAAAAAAGAGAGCTGTGATTTGTTTTCAACCCCTTCAGCAACAATTTTCATATCTAATTCTTGAGCCATATGAATTATTGCTTTTGTGATGCTGGACCAAGTCTTTCCGGAGTATCTCGGTGTCTTTGGCGATACGTCCAAGCCCCTTTGGATCCTGAGCGGATCTCCCCGCTCTTCCGGCCATTTGGACCAGCGCAGCAGCATCAAAAACAGGCGAGTCCGCATCCTTGACACCTATTGGCTGGTATAGCCATACATGCAGCGCAAGCGCCGCACCACAGATGATGAAAATGGGACGCGGGATCAGGCAATACTGCTACTACGGCTGGGAGAGGAAGGTCGATGAGCTATGGTGCCTTAGAGCCCAACCGTTAGTCTGACTCCAACGATCACGGTGTATCACAGACTGTCGACCCAATACGGGTAGCAATTGAGAGATTAATCCTTTTTGACTGGTTGCACCAGCCTCACTTCTTTATTTTTAGAATAGCTAGCTACCGCCCAACTCCATAATAATCAAACAGGAGGCTCCGCCTTTTTTAAAAAGTGTTTATCCTGGGTCTACTTTAATTTGCCCCTTTTAAGGTTTCGAGCTTTTTAATTTTCATGGGAGTTCAATGGAGACAAAAAGGGAACCGGATACATCCGGTTCCTTAGGGCGCAGTCCGAAGACATCCACATTCAACGCTATTCTGAGTATTAGGGTAATTCATTTTATTAAGACTGGCCCGCCTTAACCCATCCCGCAACGGTCACCGTACGCTTAGCTTGATGCTTTACCGCAGCCTGGACGTCTTCCACCATCTCCCCATTCTGTACCGTTACACTCGTGCCGTAAGGATTTCCGCCCGCTCCGAATAGTGATGCATTCGTATAACCCGGAGCGACAACAATGGCGCCCCAGTGGTACATGGTTGTATAGAGGCCAAGGATGGTTTGCTCCTGACCGCCATGGGCATTTTGAGCGGATGTCATAGCACTCACGACTTTATTAGCAAGCTTGCCTTGGAACCAGAGTCCTCCCGTTGTATCGAGGAACTGTTTCATTGGCCCTGGCATATTACCGAAGCGAGTCGGAACGCTGAAAATGATCGCATCGGCCCATTCAAGATCGTCTAAGGTTACCGTTGGAACATCCTTCACCTCATCGACATGCGCCTTCCATGCGGGGTTCGCAAGTATGCTCTCTTCGGACGCAAGTTCCGGTACTTTCAGAACTTTCACTTCTGCGCCCTGTTCCCTGGCACCCTCTGCCGCCCACTGAGCTAAACGGTAATTCGTTCCTGTCATACTGTAAAAAATGACAGCCAGTTTTACCTTTTCCATTCTCACACTCTCCTGTTCTTGATTTTGTTAACCAAAAATTCTGTGGAGAAAACCCATTCCTCTACCACCAAACTTCCCTATTGTTTAAACGTCAATACAGGCACTCAAACAAACATAAGCATTTCGTACTGGTTATCCCGGGCGTTCAATCGTAAACATTCTGCCCAAGGTCGAATAGAAATTGCCTGCCATACGGCTGACGGGCGCCAGCTTCGCCGCATCTATTTTCCCGTTTTGAAGCACCTCTTCCGAGATCCGAAAACGGACTACACGCGCGATCAACAGGTCAGAACCCGGCGTTCCTTCAGTCCCTCCAAGTTCAAAAGCATGTTCGAGAACACATTCCATCCTGAACTTTGATTCTGCAATCCCCGGGACCTTAACCGCTTCACTATCGATCGGCGTTAGCCCCGCAAGCACCACTTCACTTTCGTCAGGAGGCAAAGTCGCCGCTGTCTGATTAATGGCTTCAACATTGGCCTCGTCAACGATGTGAACAACAAGCTCGCCCGTTGCAATAGCATTTCGTGCTGTATCCTTCATTTCGCCATTCTTGCGTTGCACCGATACGGATACAAGTGGAGGACTGCTGGAAACGATTGAAAAGAAGCTGAATGGTGCGCCATTCAGTATCCCTTGCTGCGATAGTGTAGTAACGAACGCAATCGGACGCGGAACGACACTGCCGATAAGTAGCTTATAATTATCCCTGTCACTTTGCACTGCCGGATCTATGAAGCCTTGGTCACGGACAAATCTTGTCATACGACGGTAACCGAAGTAGGGGTACTTCATATAGATCTCATCGATTCGATGAATGATCTGTACATTTTCTTCGTTTTCACGATGTTCCTTGTCGGGGCGGTAAAGTTTACACTCAACAGATCTGCCTGGCGCTTCACAGTAATTTCAGCATTATCACGCTCTACCATCGCTTTTCGTGTTTCCACCGATTCATTTAAGACCAGATTTTTTTTTTGAGCCAGTCGACCTCTACGGTGAGTTGGCCTACCAGCTTCTCTAGATGCTCTTGCTTGCTCTCGTACTCCTTTCTCAGTTTTTCGGCTTCGCCCGTTTTCTTCTCGAACACCATGGAGGCACGCTCAAGGAATTGCTTTCCAGGCCGGATTGGACGCAATAACGGATTCCGGCGCTAACTCCTGAACTTTCACCAATCGCACTTCTGCTCCGAATTCTTTTGCTGCATCAGCTACCTTGTGTGCCAGCTTATAATTGGTCCCAGTTGAACTTTAATAGATAATGACTAGATTAATTTTTGTCATGTTTTTTGTTCGTTCCCTTCCATTCCGAATAATTTTTTAAGAAAACTCATGATTAACTCCACCTCAAACCATTATTTTATCCCAATTTAGGGCAAGTCTATGAGCATAAAACTAGCGCCGATTTCTGTCGCAATCTCCAGATTGGTGATGTCGGTAATTCTTGCGGCATCACGTTTTTTCAATTTATTCTCTTGATTTAACGTTACTTCCCCTTCAATAACAAAAACATAGATCCTACGGTCTTTGTCTTGGGTAAACGAAATGGACTTATTAACCTCCAATTCAGAAAGGTACAGCGTTAAATCTTGATTGACGAAAGCTATTTTTTCGTTATTAGCTCGGTTTGAAACAATAGGTAACAGGTTGTTCTTAAGCGCATTAAGGTCATATGCTGTTTGTTCATATGTTGGTGTTAGTCCTTGTTTGTTCGGTAAAAACCAGAGCTGCAAAAAGTTCGCTTCCTCGTCAGCAGAAGGGTTTACTTCCGAATGGACAATTCCCGTTCCAGCGCTCATTCGCTGTACTTCTCCTGGTTTTAAAATTTCCTTATTCCCAGTGTTATCTTCATGTTGGAGCTGTCCTTTTAACACTACGGACACAATTTCCATGTCCCTGTGCGGATGCTCACCAAATCCATTCAGCGGCGCAACAAAATCATCATTAAATACACGAAGCGGACCAAAATTCATATTGCTGGGATTGTAATATTGTGCAAATGAAAAGCTAAAGTTACTTTTTAGCCATCCATGGTTTGCCGAATATCTAGATTTTGCTGGATAAATCTTAATCATAATGACACCTCCATTTTTTTATATTAGCCAATCGCATAAGCACCGGGACCGATAAGAGCAATTGCGATTGCAACAACAGCAAGAACAAAAGGATATTCAATGCCGCCTTTATCAACCCAATATCCATTCGCCATATGGACTTTAAATATCGCTCCTAGCATTGTTATTACAATAAGAGCAGCAGCGACCGGCGTTAAAAACCCGACTGTAAATAAGAGCCCACCTACGAGTTCCGCCAAGCCTGCAAGAACCGCCATCATTACACCAGGCTTAATACCGATTGACTCCATCCAACCTCCGGTTCCTTTTGGACCGTAACCTCCAAACCAACCAAACAGTTTTTGTGCACCGTGACCCATTAAGCTAATTCCAATCACCAAACGAATCAGAAGTAAACCAAGATCAATCATTAAACATTTCCTCCTTGTTTTTAACTAACTTTAATTTAGTAACTTATTTAATAATATGATTATATTTTTATTACTTACTTTTGTCAAGTAACTTTAAATAAATAATAATAATGCATAAGAAGACCAGTGTATTTTTGAATGGGGAAAATAAATAGCAAAAAGCCCGATTTATTCGGGCATAACAACTTGTCAATCCATCTTGTTTATTACTTACCGATATCCTAGAGTCATACCGACCGCTTGAATTGATTTTTGCAAGTTTAAAGCATATTTCTTGAATACTTATGCAAAATACCTATGTTGTAAAAAATTATTTTAAAAAGAAGGGAACTTAATATGGCGACTGTACTTTATATCACGGCCCATCCTCACGACGATCAAGTGTCTTACAGCATGGCTGTAGGGAAAGAGTTTATTGAAGCTTATCGCGAAGCAAATCCACAGGATGAGGTTATTCGTCTGGATTTGTACAAGATCGATGTCCCTCAAATTGACGTTGATGTCTTTAGCGGCTGGGGAAAACTTAGAAGCGGTGTTTCCTTGGACCAATTATCAGCCGAAGAGAAAAGAAAGGTATCTCGCTTAAATGAAATTGTCGAACAATATATTGCGGCCGATAAATATGTATTCGTCTCTCCTATGTGGAATTTTTCTTTCCCTCCGGTACTAAAAGCATACATCGATGCTATCTGCATCGCCGGGAAAACCTTTAAGTACACTGAAAATGGTCCTGTTGGCTTGCTTGGGAATAAAAAAGCTCTACACATCCAAGCTCGCGGAGGAGTTTACTCTGAAGGACCAGCTGCAAGCTTTGAAAGTGGACATAGCTATTTGGCTAAAATTATGCAATTCCATGGTGTTCCTTCTTTCGAGGGAATTTTCGTAGAAGGTATGGCTGCGATGCCAGACCAAGCGCAAACAATTAAAGAAAAGGCTATAGATAAAGCACGTCAAGCAGCAAAGAACTTCTAAAGGTAATAAACAGGGGTATCCATGTTTTAGGTTAGGGATACCCTTTTAATTTGAATCCAATTTCTTGTTAATCTACAGCTGATGTATCATTCTAAATTGTCCTTGACATGTCGGAGAGCTAAATAAGTACCCTTATTTATCAATTTTGATTCAGAGTAATGTCGTCTATGGTTATTTTCATACTTCTTAGGTCACAGTGATCGGCCTACCCCTTTTTAAAAACGACGGGGTATTTATCCATTTCGATAATAACCCACCTATCAGTTCAGCCAAAGCCTGCAAGAACCGACATCCTAACCCCTGGCTTCTACATCTAACTTTTTTATAGTATCTTACTTTATATTTTATTTACATTATGTTACACTTACTTTTATAAAGTGACTTACAATAATTTAAAGATGGAGGTGGAGTGATGAAACACGATTTTAAATTATGTCCTAAATTTGAAGCTGCGTTTGAATTATTGGGGAAACGTTGGACAGGGCTTATCATACGTGCACTTTTGAGTGGATCTAAGCGTTTTAAAGATATTTCAACGATTATTGAACACATGAGCGATAGAATGCTATCCGAGCGTTTTAAAGAGCTTGAGACGGAAGGGATTATCATCCGTAGGGTATATGATGAAATACCAGTTAGAATTGAATATGAGTTAACGGATAAAGGCCGCGCATTAGAACCAATGATGACGGAATGCGAAAAGTGGGCAGAGGAATGGATTACTTAAAATTGCACTAATTGAAAAACAAATCAAGGGAAGGATAAAAATAATTTTAAAAGGAGTTATTATATATAAGTAAACATACTACAGGGATTCACCACATCTCGGCAAAGAAACTGGGGCTCTGCTCGAGAATGTCATGGGACTTAGAAAAATAGCTGAAGATGCGAACTGGACACGTTTAAAGGAAGCGCTGAGTGGTATATTGAACGCGGCACCTTACAGTTATTTCAATATTGTCACCACAAACCCACCGATGGTTTCGGTATCCATTCAAAGAAAGAACGGAGTATAAGGACACTTCTAGAAACATCATAGAGACCGGTAGTTTTGTCATTCATATCTTAGATGAAACTAACATGGAAGCAATCAATCAAACTGCGGCAAAGCTTTCGCCAGAAGTGAAGTAGCACTTGCTAAGCTCACTCCGGTTCTCAGTGAAAAGATAAATGTTCCGAGTGTTGCCGACTAAAAAAATCTATATTATCTTTTGTTTCGAATGTCTAATTTCCTAAAATGAGAAAGAAGTTCTACTTCAGTCGAAGGTATGGTCCAAATATTTGATCTTTTGGTATAAAAATCCTTTTGATTCACTTCTCCTAATAGATCATTCAAGTCTATTCCATACGTTGTTCTTAATGCTATAAGCGTATCCGCCGATGGTTTGCTTTTCCCCTTTTCAATTTCACTTAAATTTCCTTGTGATATACCAAATGATTTTGCAAATTCAACTTGGCTTAGCCTGAATAATTTTCTAAGAGCACGTATCTTCTCCCCTGTCATATTACACCATACCTTAATTTTTTGTGACAAATTTTCGTTCCAACTCTATGACAAACGACGTTCCAATTAGTGACAATCTTAATTACAACTCACACAAGTAGGTTCATTATCTCGTTACAATCCCCTGTAAAGAAATAATAATTACTGTCCTCGAATTAGAGAAAAGGGATGAGGGAATAGGGTCAAAATCGGGCTAATTGTGAACGAAATGAGATAATAATTAGTGTCCAGGAGAACAGTGGGAAGGAGTCTGGGATTAGGGAAATACCGCTCTCTTTTCCTCTTCTTTAAATCCTGCCCTTCGCTCCGCCGCGGCAAAATCAACATGCAATAAACCGCTGAATCCCTTGATATTCCTCAACTTTTCTTCTGTTTGTCTTCGCCATATTACCTGTCATTCCCTGCCTAACCCCTCTACCCTTCACCCTGATTTTGTATGAGAAAAGACTGGAGATATAATCGAGTAAGAATCGACCATCTTCCAGTCTTTGGTGAGTTCGAGACACTAATTTTTGTTCCTGGACACTTATTTAGGTGGGTGGACAGGAATTATTGTTGTTTGAAATCCCCGCTGCCGCATCGCTTCAAAAAGCACGACCGTGGTCGCCATGGCGGCGTTAAGAGACTCGGCGCGGCCCTGCATAGGGATGCGGACATGATGCTGTACAAGCTCCTGCACCTCTGCCGATACGCCTTGGCCTTCGTTGCCTATGACGAACCATGTAGGGCGCCGGAAATCGCAGTCGTAGACGCTGACGGCATCCTCAAGGCGGGTAGCCGCCACTTGGATACCGTGCGCGGAAGCCTCCGGCAGCCAATGCGCTAAGTCACCCTGAACGATAGGCAGATGGAACAGCGATCCCATCGTTGAGCGTACGGTCTTAGGATTGTACAGATCGACCGTTCCTTTGCCGAGCAGCACACCGGAGGCACCGACCGCGTCGGCGCTGCGGATGATCGTGCCGAGATTGCCGGGATCCTGGATGCCGTCAATGACGACAACAAGGCCGTTCCGTTCGCTGGCCGAGAGCAAATCCACTGGACGCCAAGGCAGCTTTGGAACAACGGCAAAGACCGGTTGTGGCGTTTCAGCGTCCGTGCATTTGGCCAAGACAGGCTCCGTTACTTGAACCATCTCCACCCCTCGCGCTGCCGCCTCCTGCAGCAGTTCGGCGCACGACTCGGCACGCTCATCCGAATAAGCCAGTACCTCGGGAATAAGATCGGAGCGCAGTGCCTCCTGCACCAAGTGAATTCCCTCAATCAGAAACCGGCCCTGCTTTTCCCTGCCCTTACGGCTTTGCAGCTCGGTCCACTGCTTAACCCTTGGATTTTGCACCGAGGCAATCATTGTTTCCGCCCTGTGATTTATTAATGGATCCTTTGTGTCCACTACCCGTACCCCTATTCCTCAAAAGTCTTCTCGAACCGCTGTAAATCCGTATTTCTTCCCACAACGACGAGAATATCATGTTCTTTAATCGTATCTTCCGCATTGGGGGCGATATTCATTTTCTCCCCGGTTTTGATGCCGATAACGTTGCAACCATACTGAGCACGGATGTGCAGCTCTCTCAGATTCTTGCCAATCATCTGGCGGCTGGCTTTAATCTCTACAATACTGTAGTCCTCGGACAGCTCAATGTAATCGAGGATATTAGCCGAGATTAAGTGATGCGCAACCCGCTGGCCCATATCCCGCTCGGGGAAAATGACCTTATCCGCTCCGATCTTTTTCAGCACCTTGCCCTGCAGCTCGGTCTGCGCCTTAACGACGACCATAGGGACACCGAGCTCTTTCAAAATAATCGTTGTGAGAATGCTGGATTGAATATCCTGCCCGATGGCTACCACGACCACGTCGAAATTACGCAAGCCAAGCGCTCGCACCGCTTCTTCATCCGTCGAATCGGCTTGCACCACGTGCGTTACGATATTGGAAACCTCCTGAGCCCTCGATTCACTGCTATCAATGGCCAGCACTTCATACCCCAGATCTGCTAAGTTTCTCGCCACGCTGGAGCCGAATCGCCCCATGCCGATGACGGCAAATTGCTTTTTTACAGCCATCAGGACGCATCTCCCTTCACTTTGCTTTATTATAACAAAACCTTGCCGTCTCCACCAAAACATACCGTAAAGCAAGCATGAATTACAGCGCTGCTGCGCATATTAATAACTGGAAAAAGACGAAAAGCGAGGAAATGTCCAATGAACCTGAATTTGAGACAAGCGATTATTCAACGTGTGCATGACAAAAATGACGATGACCTGAAGGACGTCATTGAGGGTTCGATCGATGGGGAGGAGCGTTTGCTGCCCGGGCTTGGCGTGCTGTTCGAAATGATCTGGAAAAACAGCACCGCCGATGCGCAAAACCAGATGGTTCACGCTTTGAAGGAGCAATTAACCCAAGCCGCCCCAACAGCATAAAACAGCCATAAAAAAGCGTGCAGAATGATTGCGTTCTGCACGCTTTGCATTATTCTCAGGGTTAGTCCAGCATCCCGCGCACCAGACCGAACGGCATCGAATCCGGACGTTCGCAGCTACTCTGCATGAGGTAATGCTTACCTTCATCAGCCGCATCATGAAAGCCGTGCATGGCCTCAAGAACATGGTACGCAAGCTCTCCGCTGGCGCGGTTCGGACGGCCATTCTTCACAGCATATGCGATGTCCAGCACTCCCAGACCACGGTGTTCTCCGCATAGCCATGTATAAGCGGAATCTCGCTCCATTCCTTATGATCGTGGCGCTTCACGTGAATAGGCCCTTCAAAGGTGTTCGGATCTGGTACGCTAAGTGTACCCTGACTTCCGCAGATTTCAATTCGCGGAACCTGCGCGCCGCCGCAGGCGTCGAACGAAGTGATAATCGTTCCAATCACGCCGCTTTGAAAATCCATCACGCCCGCCACATGCGTAGGCGTCTCCACCCGAACCGTTTGGCCGAATTTCGGCTGGCTTGTGATCGTACGCTCAGGATAGGAGATTCGCGTGGAGCCCGTCACTCTGCGAATCGGGCCAAGCATAGCGACCAAGGCCGTTAAATAGTAGGGGCCCATATCAAACATCGGTCCACCGCCCTTGGCATAATAAATTCCGGGTCCGGATGCCAATGCTCATGCCCACGACCGATCATAAACACGGAAGCAGCCACTGGCGTGCCGATCCAACCATCCTCAATGAGCTTGACGCAGGTCTGAATCCCTCCGCCGAGGAAAGTATCCGGCGCACTGCCTATCAGTCTGCTCTTCTCCCGGGCTTTGGCAAGAATCGCTTGGCCCTCCTCGCGTGTAACCGCTAGCGGCTTCTCCACGTACACATGCTTTCCGGCTTCCAGCGCCTGCAGACACACTTCAGCGTGAGCGGCAGGGATCGTCAGGTTGATCACAATATATCGATCTCCGGATCAGCCAGCAACTCGTTCATCCGCTCGAAATCAAACTTCACGCTGCCCTTGCTGCCGTTGATCTCGAACGAATTGGTGCACCGATGCCCCGGGGCAAAGCGGGTCGCCTCGAAGCTGCCGAGAGCGCCCCCCGCAAACCGGGCGAGAAACAGCGTCGCGTCATCCACGTTAACCGGACCGCGAGGAGCATCCTTACTGCCCTTGGCGCTGAGTCCGGTCATCGCGCTCGGCAGCGGGCGCTCTTGGATAAACGTCTCGTTCATGCCGATCACTTCCTTCATCTCGCCGACAAGAAAATGCGCCAAATCGATCAAGTGCGCACCCAAATCGCCGTGCGAACCGGAGACGGCAATCTCTTTTTGCAGCCGCCATACCAGAGGGAAATCCGGATCCACGATCGAATCCTGCAGAAACCAAACCAAGCACGGAAATGATAAATTTTGCCTAAGCGTCCATCTTCAATCAGCTTTTTGGCCAGCTGCACCGCCGGAGCAAAACGATAGTTGAAGCCAATCATATGCTTCACGCCCACCGCCTGCGCCACCCCCTCGGCATCTCGGCCGCAGATCGCCTTCATCACCGGCCTTGCCGTCTTCGGAAAAAACATCGGTAAATCGCGATATGCATGGCTGTGCGCCTTACCCATAAACTTGTAACCGATCATCCCCACTCGAACCTGCTTCATCCTGAATTCCGCCTCCTCCATAACTTATCTCCGCTTCATAGCTCAAGATTTGTTCCTGCAAGACTGACGAATGACGAGCTTTGTATCCAGTTTCAATTGAAAAGAATCCGCAGCAGCAGCCGTATTCGATTCTGAACCCCCTGCTGCCAAGTGAAGCACGTTCTCCGCTGCGAGCCGACCCAACTCATAGAAAGGGACGGCGACGCTGGTGAGCGGCGGATCGGTCATACGGGCAGCATCCGAATCATCGTAGCCAATGATGGCAAGATCCTTACCAGGATTACACCCCAGCTCACGCAAGCCTTGCATAAGCCCAACCGCCATCCTGTCATTCGACACGAACACCGCATCAACCCGGTCGAGGTTACGGTGCAGCTCTGCTGCCGCATGGTATCCGCTGGTGCGGCTGTAGTTGCCTTCGTAATACCAATACGGAGGAATACCCTCACGAGTCCCGGCTTCCGTACCGGGCTCCAGAAGCCCCGCCTCCCTCATCGCTCTCGTATATCCGCGCAGTCGATCGACGCTGTTCGAGAACTGCGGCGAGCCCCCGAGGATAGCAATCCCGCGGTAGCCCAAATTGAGCAAATACCGCACCGCAAGGTAGCTTCCTGTCTCATGATCGGCATCCACCTCATTAAAGCGCTCCCCGACATAATGCTGGTTGACCAGGCAGAACGGGAAGCCCCCCTCCTCGAGCTTCTTGAGCTCCGCCCGCTCGCCGGGTGTATCCATGGCCCCCAGAATGATGCAGGCATCCACCTTTTGCGAACGAAACATCCGTACGTAATCGCTTTCTTCTCCGGGTGAACGCAGCATCAGCAGCATATCGTAGCCTGATTCCTTGACCTGCGCTCCAATCCCGCTTAAGATTTCGGAAAAATAATATGTAGAAAAAATATGTACCTTCGGGACATAAGGAAGCACCACGCCCAGATTACCGCTCCGCCTGCGGGCAAAGCTCTGAGCAATCGCGTTCGGGTGATAGTTCAGCTTCTTGGCTGCTTGAAGCACTCTCTGCTTCGTCTCCTCCTTCATCGGACCGACGTCGTTGAACACACGGGAAACCGTGGCTTCAGACACTCCCGCTAACTCCGCTACTTCCTTTCGGGTTATGATGCGAACCACCTCCCTTAACCTGTGAATTACCACATGATGTACGCGCGTTCATTATCTCATGACACATTTTTCCTGTCAACCCTTCTGAGACCCTGATAACCCTTGAAAAAAAGAAAAAAACGACTCCCTCAGAGTCGTCCATATGCTTTCGCGTAACGGTATATTCTGGCGTAAATCCGCTTGTCCTTGAGCTTACTGAAGATGAAAGGATCGGGGGCCGTGTTGACCTCCAATATCCACGGGTACAGCCTTTGATCCAGCGCCACATCAAGTCCCAGCTCCTTAATGCCCGGGTATCTCGACTTCATCTGCTTCGCTACCGTGAGGCCGAGCTGATTCAAGCTACGAGATAACCCCATTCGCCGTGAGGTTCCGGCATGGCCCTTCAAGAGCGTATCGAACGATACAAGGGTGCCCCCGTTATGCACATTGGTTACCACCTTCCGCTGAGCCGCCACCCGGCCGATGATGCCTGTTGTGACCCAGTGCTTGGATGGGCTTTGCTGCACCATCACCCGAAGGTCGAAGCGCCTTTTGTTATATTTCAAAAGATGAATGCCTTTTTGAACCACATATCTCCGTTTCCTCGTCAGCTTCAGGATCGAATCGTACATCGCATCAAACCTTGAGAAAGTTCTAATAATCGTTCCAGCTTGATAACGATAGCGTCCCCCCCTTTGCCCTGATTCACGTTCTACGCGCATGACGCCGATTCCGTAAGTTCCGTTGTCCGGTTTGACATACACCATTCCGTACCTTTCCAGCATTTGATGAAGGTGGTTACGCGTTATCACCCGCGTATCGGGAATGTGCTTGGCAATGGAATGATTCGGCAGCAGTGCCTTGGTTTTGGCCCATTTGCTTGTAATATATCTTCGGTAATTCGGTTTGCCCATGTCATCCACCTTTCTTTTACCGTAACGAACGAAGCGTAAGTTCTCCGTCAGTCCTCTCGAAAGCTGAATCCTAAATCCAACATATTGTATGCCTTGAGGCAACGGTTGGTTAAGGACAGGGGCCTAACCTCACCAAAGACCGGGGAAAAAGCCCTCTCCTCCAAGCAGCAAAGCCCCTCTTCCGGTCACTATCCGACCGAAAGAAGGGCTCGCTCTTATAACGTTATGGGGCCATTTCCAAAAACTTCAGATTCGGGTTTTTCTCCATCGCCGTACGCAGCGCATATTCGTTCTCAAACAAGGCTACATAATTGTCCTTCTTGTCCTTGACAAGCTGCGAGTTGATCCGGAATTTACCGGGGTCCACCTCGTCTCCGACAAGCCAGCGGGCGAACTGATAGTTCATACGCAAGAGCTGTACCTCCACGCTGTACTCCGCCTTCATGCGGTACTCGAGCACCTCGAATTGCAGCGGACCGACGACGCCAAGGATCATGTCCTCGAAACCCATCGTCTTGAATACCTGGATCGTGCCTTCCTCCGTTAACTGATCGACGCCTTTCTGAAACTGCTTATGCTTGAGCGCATTCTTCACCGTCACCTTGGAGAATAGCTCTGGCGAAAAGGTCGGCAGCTCGTCAAACTCCAGCCCACCGCCTTGACATAGCGTATCCCCGATGCGGAAGATGCCGGGGTCAAAGAGACCGATAATGTCTCCAGGATAAGCGTCCTCCACAATATCCCGATCCTGCGCCAAAAATTGCTGCGGTTGCGCCAGCTTAATATCCTTGCCTACACGCACATGCTTCACCGACATCCCACGCTCGAACTTCCCGGAGCAGATCCGCAAGAAAGCGATCCGGTCACGGTGCGCCGGGTTCATATTGGCTTGAATTTTAAAAACATATCCGGAAAATTTCTCATTCGACGGATCGATCATGCCTTCCGTGCTCTTGCGTGGTGTTGGTATAGGTGCAAGCTGCAGGAAGTTCTCAAGGAAGGTCTGCACGCCGAAGTTATTGATCGCACTGCCGAAGAACACAGGCGTAAGCTCGCCCGCACGGATTTTGTCATAATCGAATTCGTCACCGGCCACGTCGAGAAGCTCCAAATCCTGCACAAGCTGGTCATAGAAAAACTCTCCCGCAATCTCTTTTACGACCTGGTCTTCATATCCGCTTACCTTGCGTACACTGATTTCCTTATGGTCATCGCCCTGGAACAGCTCCACCTGCGTCAACCTCCGGTCATACACGCCGCAAAACTGCTTGCCCATGCCGATCGGCCAATTCATCGGATACGAACGGATGCCAAGCACCTGCTCCAGCTCTTCGAGCAGGTCGAACGGATTTTGCCCCTCGCGGTCCATCTTGTTGATAAAGGTAAAAATCGGAATCCCTCGTTGGCGGCACACTTGAAACAGCTTCTTCGTCTGGGTCTCGACACCTTTGGCAGAGTCAATCAGCATGACCGCGCTATCTGCAGCGGTTAACGTGCGATACGTGTCCTCACTGAAATCTTGGTGACCAGGCGTATCCAGAATGTTCACCCGATGTCCGTTATAATCGAACTGCATGACGCTGGAGGTTACCGAAATCCCTCTTTGTTTCTCGATTTCCATCCAGTCGCTTGTCGCATGACGACTCGCTTTGCGCCCTTTCACCGTTCCCGCCAGCCGGATGGCCCCTCCGAAAAGCAGAAGCTTTTCGGTCAGCGTCGTTTTCCCCGCATCGGGGTGAGAAATAATGGCGAACGTGCGACGTTTCTGTATCTCTTCTTGCAATTTACCGGTTATACCGATGCTCATGATCTATTCCATTTCCTTCCTTGTCAATTCGTCTGTATCCTATTAAACCAGCTTTACTGTCCAGTCCGCTTCCTTAATCCATGTACGGTTGCTGAACTCCCTGCCGCGCAGCGTCACTCGGTCTTTATACACCTGCACGAACAGTCCCTGCGATTTCTCCTTATCCACGTGTTGATAGCTTCGGTTCAGGACGCGGCCGACGGAGGAGTTGTGGAAATAATGAAAGTTTTCTTTCACATAATGCTCCACCGTGCCTTGAAAATCGTGATGACGGTGTCCGCAAAAAACGAACACGTTCTTATAAGGCTTCACGATCTCACGGAATTTGTTCGCGCGAATCAATTGATGCGTACGACCATCTTGGCCTGCCGGAGGCAAAGGCTGATGGGTCATAATAAACACTGGCTTGCCGTCCGTATGGGCAGCCAACTGCTGCTCCAGCCAATCCAACTGCTCGTCGGAATACCATGCGCCCTCTCCGACCTCCGGCCTCTCCTGAACATAGGTCTCCTGCGAAAGCATAATCAGATGGTGCCCCTTCAGCCAACCGTCATGGTACGGCTTCTTTAAGCCAAAAAACGTCTGGAACCGCTCGCGAGACTGCCAATCTGTTTTGCCGTTGGGCATCGTGGCTTGATTGAAAGCCCCTTTGCGGTCAATCCAGATATCGTAATAATCATGGTTACCCATATTCGCATACACCGGCGGCAGCGGATAGGCCGACAAAATCTTATACAGCTCCTCGTACTCCTTCTCCCGGCCATATTCGGTCAAATCCCCGGTGATTACAATCGCTTCCATAGGCATGCCAAACTGCTTCATATCCTCGAGCGCATCTTTCAGCTTCTTCGTGGTGCTCGGGACATCCGTAGAAATGTGCGGATCGCTGAGAATCATATAAGAAAACTGCGCAGCGTCAGGGTCCTCTTCCGGCAGCCCGGTATCGGACTCCTTTACACTCACCGGCTTTTGCGGCGCCGTGGTGTGATCTGGAGCGCGATGCGATTCCATCGCTTTCTGGAGCAGCTTAACGAGCGCAGTAACCGCCGCTCCGATCATAAAGAGCAAAGCGATCATCCAGCGTATAAAAGTGCGTCTTGACATTCCAAGAAATCCCCCTATATTGGGCAACAGCTTACTCTCCATCATAACATATTTGCCGGTCCAAAAAAAAGAAACTAAATGTAAAAAAGCAAAACCAGACTCACCCGGTTTTGCTCTTCATTCTTACCCTTAATAGCCGTTCGGCATTTTTATTGAAGGCATCATGATTTTTATTTATTGCGTACTAGGAAAATCATTGCTGCGGAAAGTTTACGGCTGCCTTTGAAATCGAGTTGTACCTGCAAGGTATAATAATAGATAACTCGAATTTCAAGAAGCGCTGGAGCAGCAATGATTTTCCACCCAGCACGTATCTTAAATAAAAATCATAGGATTTTGACTTCAACCCAAAGCCTAACGCTTCGTCGTACTCCATTCGACTTCGCCTTCATCCTGCCCGTTCACCGGCCACCAGCGGAAGCCGTCCTCCGCCACGAGCTGCTGCCCGCGTTCGGGCCCCCACGTTCCGGCCGGATATAAGTGTAAATCATCTGTACGTTCTCCCCAAGCGGAAGCAATCTTGTCCACGTATTTCCAAGCGAGCGCCACCTCATCCCACCGGGTGAAATAAGTGGAATCTCCGCGGGCCGCATCGTGCAGCAGCCGCTCGTAAGCCTCAGGCGTGTTCAGACCGACCTCGCAGCTCTGGCAGAAATCCATTGCTACGGGGATGATCATCCCTTCCGAACCCGGCTGCTTGGCGTTCATTTTGAAATATATGCCTTCTACCGGATTGACGCGGAACACCAGTAAATTCGGCTCCAGCTTGTGCTTGCGGGACAGATATACGCTGTTCGGAACATTCTTGAACTCAACGACCACCTCGGTTGTTTTGACCGGGAGTCTTTTGCCAGTACGGATATAGAACGGCACGCCAGCCCAGCGGAAATTATCGACGAACACCCTTGCGGCAAAATACGTCTCCGTCGTTGATTCCGGATTCACCGAATCCTCTGCCCGGTAGCCGGGCACCTGATGGCCCTTGACATTGCCCGCCGCATATTGCCCGCGGACTGTGTTCGCGCGCACCTCAGCCGCCGACTGGAAGCCCCGCAGACTACGGAACACCTTCACTTTTTCGTCCCGGATATCCTCGGGATGCATCCGGCTTGGGGGCTCCATGGCCATAATGGCCAGCATTTGAAGCATATGGTTTTGCCCCATATCGCGGAGTGCGCCGGACCGGTCGTAATACCCTCCGCGTTCTTCAACGCCTACGGTCTCACTTAGCGTAATTTGAATATTGGAAATGTACTTATTGTTCCACAGCGGCTCAAAAAAAGCGTTCGCAAACCGAACCACATTGATGTTCTGGACCATTTCCTTCCCGAGGTAATGGTCGATCCGGTAAATATCCTGCTCCTCGAATACTTGGCGGATTTCCGCGTTCAGCTTCTCCGCAGACTGCAGATCGTAGCCAAAAGGCTTCTCGATGACAAGGCGGTGCCAACCGTCCGATTCCAACAAGCCCCCGGATTGCAAATGATGCGATACGCTGCCGAACAGCTCAGGCGCCAATGCCAGATAGAACAGGCGGTTGCCCCCGATGTCAAACTTGTCGTCCAAACGGTCGGTCAGCTCGTTAAGCTGACGAAAGCCGTCCACATCATTGATATCCAGAGACATATATTCAAAATGATCGGCGAACGAATCCCAATGCTCATCCTTCGTTACGTTGTAACGGGCAAATTCTTTAATCGATTCATGCACATCGTCACGGAACTGTTCGTTCGAACGCGGACGGCGCGCCAATCCGATGACAGCAAAATTGTCGCCAAGCTTCCGTTCGCGATAAAGGCTGTAAAACGCCGGAAACAGCTTGCGTCGGGCCAAATCCCCAGTCGCTCCAAAAATAATAAAAACAGCACTCGTCATGGTTTCCTCATTCTTTCTATAAGTAGAATTGATGAAAAACTAACTTCTTCATTATCCTATAGCATAACCAAAACAGGAACGAGATTCAACACGGGCTTTTTTCCATTAAATAGGCGACTCACATAAGGCATTCGTCTAGGACAGCGGCAAAGGTGCCCGCATAGTCTGAAGTGTAGGGACAATGAACGGAGGTGAATCCGCGTGAAACCGATCCATCCGATATCGGTGAAAGGCTGCAAGGCCTATTATGGAAAGCCCGTGTGCGTTATTTTGAAGGACGGCGCACAGCTTGTCGGCATACTAAGCCGATTAGAGAAGGGAAAGCTGATCTTGAATGATGAGCCAGCCGTGAGGCTAAAAGTCAAAACCAAAAAAAGCGGAGCGAAGAAAGGGAAAACAGGCGTCAATACAAAGAAAGCTCTTGAAGCCCAAACAACCGCGTACCCGTACGCCCCCTCCCCCGTCCAACCGTTTGGAGGCGGCCGAATCATACTCGATCCCGCTCTGATTGCAATGCTGTTTGCTCTTAGCTGAGAGCAGCAAAAAAACGTCCAATATATTGGACGTTTTTTTGCTGCTCCTCTAATCCACAGCCTTCCTCAGTAAATAACACCGCAACCCGTGCTCGTAATATACAGCCTCATAGCCATGCTTGATATAGAAACGCTGCGCTTGCAGATTATCCTCGTCCACCCACAGCACAATCTCCCGTAGTCCATAAGTATTCGCCGTCCGCTGGGCTTGAAGCATTAACCGCGAGCCGATGCCCTGACCTTGGTATTTGGGATTCACCGCCAACATGTCGATCAATAACCGGCCACGTTCCCGCTTCAGCGCGATGAACCCTGCAGCCTTGTCTCCCGCTGCAGCGTCCACAAACGTTATACAGAGTTGAAGCCGATTCCGGATCGTGCTCCGGTTCAAACGAAGCCCCGGCTTCGTCTGCTGGGCAAAAGGGAGCAGCAGCCTTTCCACCAGTTCGCAGATCACACCATCATCCCGCTTTGGAACACGCTTTCGCAGCATGCGAAAACCGCCTTTCCTACGCATAAAGTAAATACTTTATCGTATGAAACGCGGAAACAGAAGGTTAATGCTTTTATCACAAAAACCGATAAAGAAGTATGGATTATTTCATATATTTCTTTGCTACGAAAGCCATGAAGCCTACGCATACGATCAAGACAACCACAATAACAATCCATTGAATCCAGTTCATGATACGGCACAAGCTCCTACGTATAAGTTAAGGTTGATAGATTATCATACTCTAGAAGCTGAGGGAGTGTCAAGGCAATTGAGTTTACTGAAAAAATAAGTTTCGTTATAATAGCCGTAAGGATATGGACATAACGTGAGGTGAACGGAAATGATTGATCCCATTCAACGAGTATCCCGTTCTTATCAAATCAATTCCCAGTGGTATGATTGGGAGCATAACCAGAACAGGCCAACCGGCGGTCAGTCCTCCTCCAGGCCAAGGCCTAAACCCATGGCTCTGCCTAAGGACGAGCAGCCCGTGGAGAACGACTTTGATCGTTTTGCCGCGCGGATCGCAGAGCAGCTGTCGGCTGTATTAGCGGCAGCCGACAGCTTAAAGCAGACAGCAGAGATGCTGAAGGAAGCATCCGCCGGCTCCGCATTAAGCAAACGGACGGTAAAATGGGTGCCAGCCCCGGCATTGACCGCCATGGTCCAGGATGGTGCCCGGATATACAGCTATCTGATTCGAGTGGACAGCGTGGCGCGGGAACAAAGAAACATCGGCTTTGCACGGAAGCGAACGGAGGTCTTCCCTTTGGCTGGCAGCTTGTGCGAATTTGAGCTGAGCTCCTGCTTTGGGCTGACCCGGCTGCAGTCGGTTGCTTTCGGACCCGACTGCACCAACGAACAGGCACTGAGAAAAATCCGCCGTGCTGTGAACGATGCAGGAGCAGGGGTAACCGCACTGCTTGTCCGCGACCGACTGGAGGATCTGTTGAAGCTCGAGCTGAGGGCCGACGACACAGGAGCGAGCAGCGCCTTTTCCCTAACAGACGTACAAGGTACAGCGGTTGCTCTAACGGGTCTCGACCATATCATGCAGGCCGCGGAGAATGCGGTTTATACGATTAATGAAGGTACACTAGTCAGCTCCTCCTCCAATGAGGTGAGGCTGGATGAGGATCGGGTGACGATTACACTCCAAGAGGCATCTAAAGAGCCCGTTATTCTCTTCGTATATCCGGATGCGGAGACCGTTAAGAATCACATCGTCGAGCTGATTTACAGATGCAACGAATTAAATGCCGCGCTTCA
This sequence comes from Paenibacillus sp. PvR098, assembly GCF_017833255.1. Classification (NCBI taxonomy): domain Bacteria; kingdom Bacillati; phylum Bacillota; class Bacilli; order Caryophanales; family Paenibacillaceae; genus Paenibacillus; species Paenibacillus sp. PvR098. The sequence continues at coordinate 4,128,934 of NZ_JAFIBU010000001.1, read as the reverse complement.
CTACGCCGATGAAGCGCTGAATCCCAATGTAAGCCGCGACCTGCTGGAAGGGTTGCCTACGCGTCTTCTCGATGAGCTTGGGATCCGTAAGGAAGCAGACAACACTTTACGGCTGGATGAAGAGAAGCTTGAAGCGCAAATCCGTGACCATTTCGATATCGTGGCGGCAGGGCTTACGGATCGCAGCGGACTCGTCGCTCATGTAGGTGAAGCAGCATTCAAATTGACCACCTCTTCACCGGATACCTTGTTGAACAAGCAGAATGGCGCCTACCGCGCTCTGATCAATTACGCTTATGGACCGGACAAGAGGCTTCACTCCTACCTGCCCGTTCCCATCACCGGTTATCTGATGAATTTTTATTCCTAGATGTCCAAATCACGTTATTCCACTAAGCCGTGCTTATAGGCGTAAATGGCCGCCTGAGTTCGGTCCTCCACGCCGAGCTTTGCGAGGATGTTGGTGACGTGGAATTTCACCGTCTTCACGCCGATGAACAGCTCGTCGGCCAAATCCTGATTGGACTTGCCCGAGGCAATCAGGCGGAGCACCTCCATCTCTCGCTCGGTCAACTCTTCGTGAGGCAGCGATACGGGCTTCGGCTGGCGGAAGCGGTTCATTAGCTTGGAGGCGACTTGCGACTCGAGTACCGACTGTCCCTTCACTGCAGAGCGGATCGCTTGAGCGATTTCACCGGCACGCGACGTTTTCAGCAGGTAACTGAACGCGCCCGCCTCGATGACGGGATATATTTTCTCGTCATCGATGAAGCTGGTCAGTACAATGACCTTGCAATCTGGGTGTTGCTGCAGCAGCCTACGCGTCGTCTCGATACCGTCCATGCCCTCCATGACCAAATCCATCAGCACGACATCCGGCTTGTACTCGAGCGCCAGGCGAATGCCCTCCTGACCGCTGCTCGCTTCGCCTACCACCTCGATACCATCCTCCGTACCGAGCACGGCCGCAAGGCCGATGCGAACCATCTCATGATCGTCCACCAGCAGTACCTTAATCGTCGTCTCTTCCATCCTGATCTCCTCCTACCGCCATAATCGGAATCCGAATATCAATGCGCGTTCCTTTACCCGGAGCGGTAATTAAATTCATCGAGCCGCCAATCTCAATGACCCGCTCCTTCATCGTTACAATCCCGTAGGAAGCTTGCTTCTTCATATCCAAATCAAAGCCGACGCCATCATCCCATATCAGCAGCCGAACCGCATCCGTGGATGGCTTCGTGAGGCGAACCTCCAGCTTGGAAGCCTTCGAATGCCGCAGCGCATTGGACATCGCCTCCTGCACGATGCGGAACAGATGGTCCTCGATGCCTCTGGGCAGCTTGATGTCCTCCGTCAGCTCCCAATGGATCTGCATCGGTACCTTAGCCGACAACTCCTGCATCAGCTCGACAAGACCCTCAGATAACCTCTTGCCCTCCAGATGGACGGGCCGCAGGTGCAGAAGCAGCGCTCTCATCTCCGACTGCGCCACGGACGCCATCTCCTCGATCAGATGAATCTGCCGCTGAGCTTTGTCGAAATCTTTGTCCAGCGTCCTCAGGGCAGCCGTTGCCGTCATCGAGATAGCGAACAGCTGCTGGCTGACCGCATCGTGCAGCTCCCTGGCCAAACGCTGCCGCTCCTCTACAATGGCCGAATACTTGGCTCTTTGAGCCAACTGGGCGTTGTTGTTGGACAGCCGCTGGAGTGAGGTCACCTGCTCCTCCCATTTTTTCGTGATCGCATTCAACTGCTCACCAAGCCGTCCAATCTCGTCTTCTCCCAAAGGAGGTACCGAACGGCTGAGATTTCCTTTTTCCAAGGACAGCATCGCCTCGCGAAGAAGCTCCAGTCTCCGCTTCACCCGGCTGCTGTACCAGAGTCCATAGGAGCCGCCGATTACAACAACGATGCCGATCAAGGTAAGGCTGACCCATACCCCTTCCTGCCATGTCTCGAACGCTTTTATGTATCCGTTGGATTGCAGGAAATAGACCACAACGCCAAACAAAACAAGGCTGAGCCCGATCGACTCCGCCATGCTTCGCCATATCATGTTGGTCAGACGTTTGTCATGTCCACCCATTCCTATAAGCGCCTCCAACCGGTTTTAAACGATTTTGATATCTATGTCGGCAATGATATATGAAATCTCCAGCTTCACCTGACGGTCGGCCGTCCAATAATTGGGCGACTGCCAAACCATTTTATTGAGTACCCCTGCCTCTTTATCGTAGCCGATGCTCGTTTGTCCGAACAGCACCGACGCTGTTACAGACAGTCCCATATCCTCAGGCACGATCAAATCAATGTCGGCTATCACGCCCTGCAGTATAATCGTCGTTTCTTTTTGCTCGGGAATAGCATAGGTCAAATCCATCTGCAGCTCGCCAAGCACGTTCCATATCGACATGCTGCGCAGAATCCATGGATCCCTGCCCCACCGGATACTCTCAATCAGGCTTTGCTTTCGAAGGTGTCTGTCGTCCTGATGCATTTTACGCATTTTATTATAAAAAAAGCCGAGTGAAATCAGAATAATCGCCACAATCATTGGCAAATTGCCGCCAACCAGCAGCAGCAGCCCAACGATCATCAGGATATATCCTTTCCTCTCGTCTCCCGAACGAACCTTGTGCACGCCTATTAGAAGCAAAAAGAGGGCCGCCACGGTAAAGAAACTGAGATGATCATCCGCCAACAAAAACAACCCTGCACCAATCAATACCAGCGCAATGTTGCGATTGCGTTTGCGATGCATCCGTGCAGCCCCCCTTTCGCCTAGTCTCCGGTGATTTAAGCAAAAGCCATAGCGGCTCGGAACGGCCCTCTATGGCTTTTGCCTTTCATAGCATATCATATTGCTCGATTTGCTCCAAGAGCATTTTCCCTTATGTTTACTGCCCTTGCTCAGAGGACATTTTTTCCTTCAGAAGCTGAAGCTGATCATCAACCTTTTGCTGTTTTGCCGGGTCTGTATTCGCCACGCTTCCGTACAGGGAGCCTGTGTAGGCCGAGCCTGCATAAGGCTTGCGTGCAATTTCCGCCTCCACTTCCAACGTCATGATTTTCTCCTCCATACGCCGGAAGCCTTTAACGGCACCGCCACCCTCGATCACGTTGTTATTCGTTACCTCTGCCATTTGCTTCTTCGCTTTCGCGAGTTGAGCGCGAGTGACCAGCTCGCTGCGTTTGTTGCGCATTTGGTAGTACGCGTCCTTCATTTCATGCAGCTGCTGTACCAGCTCCTCCGCTTGGGCTTTAGCCTGCTCATGCATTTCCGCATATTCAGTGATTTTGCCGTCATAGTACAGTTTTTGTTCCAGAGCTTGACGCGCCGCCATCTCTTGACCGTTCTTCAGCTCTTCCTTGGCTTGCACCTCGAATTGAGTGCTGAGCCGCACCGCTTCGTCCCCGCGTTCCTTCAGCTTGCGTTCGCCGGAGATTTGACGGGCTACCGTCACTTCCGCTTGTGCGATTTCCTCTTCCATGTCACGAAGATATTGGTTCAGCATAATGATCGGGTCTTCCACCTTATCCAGCAGTTCATGCATCGAGGCTTTCGTCATATCCTTGATTCGTCCAAATACTCCCATTGTTATACATCTCCCTTAGTATGGTTTTGTTGTTTTTCGAATTGCGCTAATTTAGCGCGAAGCTCTTCGATTTCTTTTTTCATCGCTTTCTTCTCAATGTCTTTCATCATATCGTCCAGGTTGCTTCCGTCCGAATTTCCGTAACCGGAAGAAGCATGCGTGTGTTCTGATTTATAATGCTGGCTGTCCTGCGGTGGTGCCCAACCGTATTTCTGCGCCTTGCGGTAGTGCTTCTCCGAACGCTTCCAATCTTTCCAGCTGCCGTATTGGTTGCCCCACTTGTGGCCGTAGCCGCCTTCTGAAGCATACCCCTCACCATGGCCGTAAGGTCCTCCCGTATAAGGCTCGTTCGGAATAACCAGCACAGCTAAGAAATAGAGCGGAATAACAACCCCCGCGGAGAAGAACGCCGTGATCACGACCAGGAGACGCAGCAGCGTGGCATCGATACCTAGAAGCTCGGCAAGGCCTCCGCACAAGCCGGTAATTTTGCGGTCGGTGCGTGAACGGTAAATTTTAGTCATGGCTATTTCCAGCCCTCCTGTTTCAGCTTATCGCGAAGCTTCGCGAGCTCTTGTTCTACTGCCTGCGATGCGGCACCGCTGACATTTGTCCATGCCTCGCGCATCCCGCTTCTCACTTCCCTCAGTGTGCGTGCCGACAGCTCCATATCAGATACCCGCTCCTCGAGCCGGTCGAACATTCGAGGCGAAGAACCGCCGCCCGCATGACGCAGCCGCTCGTTCATGCGCTGCTGCAGTTTGACGGATTCGAGCCTTGCGATGTAATAGCCGCGTTTGGAGGCAACTTCGTCAAAGTCCGCCTTGAGCTGGTGAAGCTGATCCTCCAGCTCGACAATGCCGTGCTTGCTTTGATCGTACAGCGCTTTGTACTGAACCGCCTTCTCTTCCTGCTGCATCTTTTCTTGCAATGCAATGCGCGCAATTTCATCCTCGCCTGCCTTCAGCGCCAGCATTGCTTGCTGCTCCCGGCGTTCCTTCATCTGCTCTGCCGAGGTGTACTGCTGGCGTAGCGATGACGCGTGCGTCAAACACTGCTGCAGGAGCCGTTCGGATTCGCGGATTTGCTCCGACTGGCTCGCCAGATACTTGTCGATCAAGCGTACCGGGTCTTCCGCGTTCTCCAGCATCTCGTTGAAATGCGCTACCGTTATGTCTCGGAATCGTTTGCCTAAGCCCATGCTTTATTCAACCACCTTTTCTCCTGAATTTCATTCACGTATTGTCGTTAATAAGCTTTCTTGCCTCGGAGCATGGATACTCCGTACCAGATCAATCCAACGGCGATCAGAATTCCGATTAATCCCGACATTTTGCCGAGGAGGATCAGTCCGCCGAAGACGATCAATATCCAGCCGATGATGCTCTTCCCGTTTTTCAAACCCAAGAATCCAAGACCAACCATAGCTGCCGGGAACAGGAAGCCCATAAAATGATGGCCGAAGTGGAAGCCCATTTTATTCAATAGGATCAGGGTTCCAAAGGTGATCAGCAGCAGCGCCAATCCGACCTGTTTGTTCATTTTCAATGCTTCACTCACCGCCTTTCGTTTTATTGTCGTTTGCTTATATCTATATTTTAGGATAATAGAGAACCTTCCAAAACGGACCTGCGGCGGTTTTTGAAGCTGGACCTAAGTCCAGTAACCCGCCCTGCTGCAGACAAGCAAGGTCCAACTCCGCGAGGCCGCATGATGGCAGAAAGCCGGGGCATACTAGTCTTAACCAATTCGAGAAAAGGATGGTAGACAGGATGAAATCCATTAACCACGCCAGTATCCCTTGGGCAGTCATCGCACTTTTGCTGCTGCTTCCGGTTTTGGGGGCCGCAGTCCCGCCGAGTTCAAATCCACAGCAGGAATCCGCCTCTCCTCCGGTGCTCATCTATAACGTCCAGCAGGATAAAGTAACCCAGTCGATTCCCAATACAGGAGAGCTTCGTCGGGATGCGGCGGACTGGTTTCAACGTGTCGGCGGCCTATCCGGAAGATTCAGCGTCGGCGCGAACAGTGGTATTGTCATTCGCGTTCCGTTCCAGCCCCCGCTGCCGGTAACCAAAGCCGGATTGTCCTTTCAGTGCAAGGAGTTGTTCGCCATCCTCCCCAGCCACGAGGAAAAAGAAAATCCCCAGCTGCTGGCATTCAGCGCTGAGGACAAGACATTTGTATTTGAATGCTCCTATAACGATATCGAACCGTTTCTCAAAAAGTATACCATTGCTTTTTGAAAGGGAAATGCACGGAACGTTTATTTTCATTTGACCTCCAGCCCCTGGTCAGAAAAAGTCGGGCAGGTACGTTTGGCGCACGGGAACGAGCCGCTCCAGCGTTTCGATCATCTCCGGCTTGCATTGCAGCCTACCGATTTCCAGTAAAAAGCCCGGCCGCTGATATCCCATCAGCATAGCAGTCAACGTTTGAATATCACACCGGACCAACGGCCAATCTCCCGCCGTGCTTGTAACACCAGACACCCGTGCGGTTCCGGACTCATCCACGGTCACGGCGAACATCCGGTTGTTCCACTCCGCATGGGAGTCCGTCACCTCAAGCAGCAGCGAACTCTCTGTCCCGGAGGCAAAAGGATATTTCTCCAAAAATCTTGCCGCATCCACGATCCGAGCCATAAAGTAAGGCACCAGTTCTTGCTTCACCCTTGGGTTGTCTAATAGAAAGGGCAGCCGGTCATCAGCCGGTGCATTCACGACCAGCTTATCGATCATCGAATCATGGTCCGCCAAGAAACGCCACAACGCCATACGGGCGCCATGGTGCAGACTGACGAGCTCATGAACCTTCAGCAGCCTCTCCTTAACTTGATAAAAGACATACCCGGCCGGCTCGCCTTCCATGTCATAGTACACCGCTACTGTCCCTTGCTTATCTGCAAATATACGATCCCGCCACCATGTTTCGTCTCGGACCAATGCGCCGTTATAGCGAGAAGCATATTGCTCATAAATGCGTCCCAGCAGAGTCAGGTCCTGACCGACGCGCACGATGCGACCCGGCTGAGGGTCTATCTTCGGCAGCAGCCCCGAAGGGATCTCATACATTTTGTATTCTGTATAGGTTTCCCAGCCGTATTTGCGGTAAAAAGCAAACTGAAACGGATGCAATAACGAAATGGTCTGCCCATTATCCCTCATGACCCGAAGCGCATGATCGAGCAAATGCGCCACAAGACCGCCGCGCCGATATTCCGGCCACGTTGCCACTCCGGCTATGCCTCCCATGCCAAACGTCTTGCCTTGAATCCGTGTCTTTAGATCTAGGACCGTCATTTTGGCAGCCAGCAGGCCATCCACATATGCGCCCCACAATTCACTGGAGCGAAGGTTACCTATACGCCTCTCCCGTTCTTCCGAAGTATGTACGTTTTGAAAAGCAAACTCGGACAGCTCCAGGCTCTCTGCAAAATGCTCGCTTGGAATATTGCGAATCTCTACATTTCCGTTCATGCCCTATCCCTTTCCTTCCCCTAATTTTGACAAGAGAATCTACTGATGTTTTACACCCTATGACAGGGCGATGTTTGATCTGGTGACATTGTAACCTAATTCAACAATAAATTCGATATTTTATCTATATATCTCCAAACGATACTTGGTATATTTTGCTGGTAAATTTCCTTTCCTATCTATGCTATCATCGAATTAACGAGAGGTAGAATTTGAGAATCGGGGAATAAATACCCTGCCAACTTTCCGAAACCGATACTGCAATCTGCCATTCTCTCGATACCGCAGCTCACGTCATTTTTTACAACTTGGGAGGAATGTCATCATGAAAAAAAAGCTCATCGTCCTGCTGCTAAGCGCCACCGTTACCTTGACAGCCGTTCCGTTCCAAGCCTTGGCCTTCTCTACCGATGCTCAAAAGATTCAGATTGTAAAAAGCGTCAATTTCCGTGAACAGCCCTCCACTTCGGGGACGCGTATCCGTTATCTGAAGCCAGGGGAGCTGCTTGATCCGATTAGCGTACATAACGAGAATTGGCTTAAGGTTCGGGATGCTTCCGGCAAAACCGGTTACGTTTCCTCTTCGTCTGCCTACGTGCAAATGACCACCGTCCAGGTAAAGACCGAATCGAACGCAAGCATCAGAAAATCCGTATCTTTCCGGACCGGCCCGTCCACCGGAGAATCCAGAATCCGCTATTTACGTGAAGGTGAATCGGTGTTGATTCTGGAGAAAGTCAACGCATATTGGTATAAGATCCAGGATACAAATGATCATATCGGCTACGTCAGCACCCATTCCCAGTACATAGAAACCCATTTTGAATCAACACAAGAGCCTGAGGAGGAACTCTTTCAATCGGCTCCCAACGCTACAATCGTCAGCTCGGTTTCGTTCCGTACCACCCCGTCCGCTGACGCTCCGAGGATCCGTTACATTCAGAAGGGCGAGATGCTTCTCGTGCTCGATAAACCAAACGATCACTGGTACAACGTCCAAGATAAGAACGGTACTATCGGCTATGTCTCCACTAGCTCCAAATACATAAGCACGACCTATGTTGAACCGTACAAGCAGCTCCCGCAAACGATAGCCGCGCAGAAGGTCATCGACGCAGGCAAAAATTATTTGGGCGTTCCATACGAGTTCAGTTCTAACCGATCCGATACGAGCACGTTCGATTGCTCCGATTTTGTTCGTCAATCCTACATAGATGGAGTAGGTCAAATCCTCCCGGGAGATTCCCGGAGCCAAGGCTCCTATGTAAAATCCGTCGGCAAAACGTCCTCCGATTGGCACAATCTTAAACCGGGTGATCTATTGTTCTTTATGTCCTATAAAGGCAGCAATGCATCCAACTACACGAGCATCGACAAATCCACTGAAAAAATTACCCATGTAGGTATTTATCTAGGGGATGGCCAAATCCTGCATACTTATTCCGTCGATTCCGGCGGTGTCCGCATTGATCATTTGGCAGGAACACCATGGGAATATCGCTTTCTTTTCGGTGGTTCAACCTATTAAGTATTCGGTCTCACCTGTACTCATTCGGGAGACAATTGTTTTTTTACCTGAAATTCGGGCATCCGTCCAATCCACAGACCCCATTCCCTCATATCGTATATCATGTCTTCTGAAAGGGGGATGTCACATGAGTGTTGTTGGCGGATTCGGCTTCACTACTACTGGTGTAATTCTTGTACTCTTTATCCTGCTTGTTATCGTTTCCCGTGCATTGATTATCTAATGCCAAAAACCCCCGGCCGAGTTCCTCCTCCCAGCCGGGGGTTTTTATGTTTCATCTTTATTTATTTCTCGGAAAGCTGCATAATACGTACCTTGTCTCCTCGTGCCGCCCCCATACCCCCAGAGGGAATGCAGATGAGGCAGTCAGCATCTTTGATAGACACCATAATACTGGACTTGTCGAGTCCGGTCGGACGTACCTTCACCATACCGCCTTCGATACGCGAAGTTCCGCGCACATAACGCGGATACGCAGAGCCTTTACTGTAATCCACGTCTAAAAAAGCTTCTGCTTCCGATAACAGTGGACGATTCACACCGAGAGACGCCCTCATAAACGGTCGAACGAGAAGCTCAAAGCCTACATAAGAAGCGCCAGGATTGCCGGACAACGCGAAAAGCGGCTTCCCGTGCCACATGCCGGCCGATGTTGGGCTCCCAGGGCGCATTGAAACCTTATTAAACAGCAATGTTCCGTTCCACCGCTCGAATAGATCGACAAGCACATCCTTATCGCCAACCGATACGCCACCTGTCGTAATCACGATGTCAGCCCATTCGAGCGCCGCGAGGATCTGCTCCTCCACGTATTTCGCCTCGTCTGGCAAAATCGGCATCATCTGCGGAAGCCCGCCCGCTTCTCTGACTTGGCAGGCGAGCATATACCCGTTGCTGCCTCGAATTTTACCCGGAGCCAGCGGTGATTCCACCGGCAGCAGCTCGGAACCGGTAGAGAAAATCGCTACCTTCGGCTGTTGAAAAACCGTTACATTATTGAACCCGAAGGTAGCTAGAATAGTCGCTTCGCCTGGACCGATATAACAGCCTCGTTCCAACAGCGGTGCGCCCGGTGCCACCTCTTGACCAACCGGTGTGATGTTCTCGCCAGCCGTCATGACTTTACGTATCCCTACCGTTCCGTCTGCTGCAGCCTCCGCTCTGTCTGTCATCTCAAGCATGATCACGGCGTCAGCGCCTTCCGGCACGACAGCTCCGGTCATAATCCGAGCCGCCTGTCCCGGTCCAATCTCTTTCGTCGGAACCGAGCCGCATGGAATCATCTCGGTGACCTCTAACCTTACAGAAGCATCGGGTGCCGCGTCCTTCGTATCTTCCGTTCTAACCGCATACCCGTCTACTCCTGACCTTCGAAAATGCGGCACCGGTTCGTGTGCGGTAATATCCCGTGCAAGTCTTCTTCCGAATGCTTCGGTGAGCGGTACCTCTTCCATCTTCAACAGTCGCGCTTCCTGCAGCACAAGCCGCTGCGCTTCTTCTAAAGTAATGGCCTTACGGCCAAATCTCAAACTAACCACAATGATACCCTCCAATTAGCGAAATGCGTCTGACACTCGATGTATAACTCTGCTGTTAGCTCTGGAGCGCTATGACCATCTCATGGCTTACGGCCGCTCTTCCAGCGAAGGAAGAACAGGTCTTCCCAGCGCTTTGTCGCTGCCGATCGTCTTACGGCCATTGAACTCGTCGGAGCAATAACATTCACTAGTTCGGTTTTGAATCATTATCCCATAAAAAATAACGGCTTCCAAGATTCAATAGCTTATTATACTCATCCGGATTGTTGATGTTTCTCGTAAAATCAGTAGGAATACCTTGACGTTCAAAGAATGAATCGTCCACTTCCTGCACATGAAGCTCACCGATTAAACGCATCATCCGGTAGTCTTCTTCAGCAAGCAGCCGCTCTACCGTCTGAAGGCAGCGGCGGTGGTAAAGGCCGTGCAGCGGGTGCAAGCGTCCATGCAGCCGTGCAATCACCGCATCGCCATCCAAGTCTCTCCGCAGTCTGCTCATCGCTTCGGCAGCTCTGGAGCTCACCGACGGCATGTCGCAGCCGACGACCCATAGCTCGTCGTTTGCAGCCGCGCCCATGGCTGCTTGCAGCCCTGCTAACGGTCCCTTCCCGGGCTGCAGATCGGGAATAACACGAATGTGGTGGACGACGTCGACTGTCCTTAGCTCTTCCTCATACCGCTCAGGCTCCTGAGTCACTAGAATCAGCTCGCTGCAGGCACTCCCGAGCTCGGTCAACTGCCTCGCCAGAAACGTCCGTCCTTCGTACTTCAGAAGCGCCTTGCTCTGACCGCCCATGCGCCGGTTCAACCCCCCGGCCAATATAACACCAGACCTCTTTGTCACACTCCGGCTCCCGTCTTGCATTGCGCAAGCACCTGCCTTTATCTTCGTTCTCAGTCCATTTCCTTACTATAGGACAAAGATGCCAAGATGTCTACGATTGACAGTCTCTCATCACTCAAGTTTCAAATGCTTTCCAGAGACCATTATCGTAAAAGAAAAAAGCCTGGGCCATCCGGTCCAAGCTTTCTCTTATCGTTTTCGTTTAATTATTGTAAATAACCCATAATAATACCTGCTGTTTCCTCAATCGCTTTATCTGTTACATTAATGACCAAACAGCCTACCTGTTTCATTAAGTCTTGGGCGTAACGGAGCTCCTCGTCGATTCGTTCCATGGTCGCATACTTTGCACCGAATGGCAGCCCCACCGCCTTCAACCGTTCCGTACGAATTTTGTAGAGCTTCTCCGCATCCATTGTGAGACCGACAATCCGCTTGCCCGCTACCAAGAACAGTTCCTTCGGCGCTTTGACCTCCGGAACCAACGGAAGATTGGAAACCTTGATCCCCTTATGCGCCAGAAAAATACTTAGCGGCGTCTTGGAAGTACGCGACACGCCGATCAGTACAAGCTGGGCCTTCAGAAGCGCACTCGTATCGCGCCCGTCATCACACTTGACGGCAAATTCAATGGCTTCCACGCGCCGAAAATAATCTTCATCCATCAGATGGAGCAGACCGGGCTTACGCTTAGGCGCATCGTTAAATGTATCAACGAATGCTTCCATCATCGGGCCCATAATATCTACCGCACGAACACCCAGACGAATCGCTTCTTCCTTCATCGTCTCCCTCAGCTCCGGCTGAACAAGCGTGTATGCGACAAAACCGCCTCTTTCGGCTGCTTCCTCCAAGATTGAACGGATTTCATCCTCGCTTTTAATGTGGCCGATCCGTTTCGTTCTTACCTGATGGGCGTCAAACTGTCGAATCGTCGCTCTCACGACTGCTTCGGCCGTTTCTCCGACAGAGTCGGAGCATACTGTAATTTCATACGACTGATCTTCACTCATCCGGTTCCTTCTCCTTTTAACCGCGAAGTCCTTAATGGCCTACTGCTATATCCAGCAAAATTTTCGTCATAATCGTCTTGGTTACCCTTCCGACCACGTCCCAGCGGGGAAGACCGCCTGCCGACTCGAGCTTGGATTGAATAACCACCGGCAAACTGTCCACTTGGTGATGAATCATTTTTTTAGCCGCATCGATCACCGATTCGTCCGGCGATATATGGATAACATTGGGCTCCCGCGTCATCACCATGCTGACAGGCATTGTGGCGGCATTCGTATTGCCAAACGTAAATTTGAGCAAATCTTTGCGTGAAATAATACCGGATAAGCATCCATCATCATCTACCACGATCAAGCTGCCCACATTTTCCATAAAAAGTGAAACCACAGCGTCGCCTACGGATGCATTTTCCTTCACAACGACAGGAAGCGCCTGCACTTCTTTCACTTTCATATTAAGCAGCTTTCGCGATGCTTGGGAACCTGGAGACATAGACGAGCCCGGTGTATACCCCACCTTCGGTTTGGCATCTACGAGGCCCAGCATCACGAGCAACGCCAAATCCGATCTTAACGTTGGGCGGCTTAAGCCAAGCATTTCCGCTATCTGTTCGCCTGTAATCGGCGCATTTGCTTTTACCAGTTCTACGATCTGTAGTTGGCGCGCACTCAGTTCGATGACCGTCCCTCCTCACCTTAAAGCAGCCTCTTCTGTCTGCCGCTTGATTCCTTTCCAATTGTACCAAAAATGCTTAAAAACTCATAGAACCGTATTTCGGTTTATTTATCTGTAAGTATTATAGTGTACTTTTTAAGCAAAATCACTTTATTTATTGCGCATTATTTAATAATTAATTATACTATATACAATTCTAAATGAACACCAAGATTATAGGGAGGCGCGAACAGGATGGAAAGAGAATTGGCGCTCGAAATTGTTCGAGTAACGGAACTCGCCGCATTATCGGCCGCAAAATGGATGGGCCGGGGTGACAAAAATCAGGCAGACGGAGCAGCAACTACAGCGATGCGCGCCATGTTCGATTCTGTATCCATACGGGGAACCGTTGTTATAGGCGAAGGCGAAATGGACGAAGCACCGATGCTTTATATCGGGGAACAAGTAGGCAACGGGCAAGGGCCTGAGGTTGACGTAGCTGTCGATCCGCTTGAAGGTACCGAGCTTGTAGCCAAAGGGCTCAACAATGCCCTGGCGGTTATCGCTATCGCAGGCAAAGGAAATCTACTGCATGCGCCGGATATGTACATGGAGAAATTGGCAGTAGGACCTGAACTTGCAGGCCAACTAAGCTTGACAGACCCACTGGAGACAACACTGAAACGTGCTGCAGAGGTGCTCGGTAAACCGCTGAGCAATTTGACCATTATGATTCTTGACCGTGAACGTCATCGCGAACGGATCGAAACCTTGCGCCGTGTAGGCGTACGGATTAAATTTTTAAGTGACGGCGATGTAGCCGGGGCCATGGCTCCTGCTTTGTCCGAATCAGGTATCGACATGTACGTAGGCTCGGGCGGAGCCCCTGAAGGGGTACTGGCAGCCGCAGCGCTGCGCTGCTTGGGCGGTGAGCTGCTAGGCAGACTGCTGCCGGCGGACGATGAAGAATATGAACGTTGTATTGCCATGGGGATTACAGATCCTCATAAAATATTAACGATGGACGATATGGTTGGAACCGAGGATGTTATCTTCGCAGCTACCGGCATTACCCCAGGTGAGTTTTTGAGCGGCATCCGCTATATGCCTAACATGCGAGCGGAGACCCATTCGATCGTCATGCGTGCCAAGACCCGTACCATACGATTCATCCAATCGAGCCATTACTTGCCAAATAAACAATTACTTCAAGAAACTTAACCATAGGCCGATTGATTTCTTTCTTCCCTGTGTTACTATTTACGTAGACTAAAAATACATGGAAGAAGGAAACCAGATGAGTATTTTATTTTATACCGCTGTCGGATTGATTGCCGCCACGTTCGGAAGCTTGGTTGGCCTCGGCGGCGGTATTATTATTGTCCCTGCACTGTTTTATTTGGGACCATATTTTATCGGCGAATCCATTTCGATTGCAACCGCTGTAGGGACTTCGTTAGCCGTTCTCATTTTTACGGCTCTTTCTTCTACACTTACCTTTTTCAAACAAAAGCGCGTCGATTTTAAAAGCGGATGGCTCTTTTTCATCACTTGCGGTCCTGCAGCCATGCTTGGTTCGTACACAACGCAGTACGTCAATGCCAAGTCATTTCAGCTCGGCTTCGGAATATTTATGTTGTTTATGGCAGTACTCCTTATTCTTAGGGACTATATCAGACCGTTTGATATCAAGTGGAAAATGCAGCGAATTTATACGGATGGGAAAGGCCAAACCTTTCAATATGGATACAACGTTCTGCCGTTATTACTAATTGGTTTGGCAGTCGGATTCATTTCCGGGTTGTTTGGAGTTGGTGGGGGAGCCTTGCTTGTACCAGCCATGGTCATTTTGTTTCGCTATCCTCCCCATGTAGCCACCGCGACATCCATGTTCGTTATTTTACTATCTGCGATTATGGGAACCACTACTCACTTCGCTCTTGGAGAAGTGGATTTATGGATGGTACTCGGATTAGCCCCGACCGCCATTCTCGGAGGCTGGTTAGGAGCTGTGATTGCAAGCCGTCTTAGCAGCAAAAAGCTTCTCTGGGTGCTTCGTGTTACTTTCGTTTGCGTAGCCATCAAAATGATCTGGGAAGGCGCGTTGTTAGGCTAAGTACTTCCCTCTAATCGTAATATATTATAGCCGCACGGCACATTGTTCATAAAGGGATAAATCCTCTCCCCTTATCCAAAACTAAAAGGACTATTAGTTCAGTCAGTGGATGAGGGAGGAACCTTTATGTATCGACGTCCGATTGCGGCTTTTTTCTATGCTTTGATTTTTTGTATGCTATTTACTTCCTGTACTGCTGCTAATTCCAATCCGAATCTGCCCAACTCCAACGTACCTCAGTCGTATCAAACATTTCAGTTTCCCGAACGGGAACCATTTCCGGAACCACAAGAACCAAAGAGCCAACATTCAACCGAGGAACAGCCCCCTCCAGCGGCTTCACAACAACCAGCTGCCGTATCGGAAAAACCAGCAGCTCCCTCTCCATCTAAGCCCAAGTTAGCTCCTAAAGTAAAGGTAAAGAAAGATTCTCCAGCCCCGGAGAAACCAGCCAAGGAGACAACCAGCCGGAATAAAGCCTTAACGTTGTCCCAATTGGTTGAAAAATACCCAGACCTTTTACTGCTTAAAGGACGGGGGAGCTTGAAACAGGTTGCACTCACTTTCGATGATTCGCCAGATACACAGTTTACTCCTCAAGTACTGGATGTGCTCAAGCAATATAACGTCCGTGCCACATTCTTTCTTATAGGGTCACAAGCAGAGAAGTATCCGGAAATCGTTAAGCGAATCGTACGAGAAGGCCACGTGATCGGGAACCATTCTTATGATCATAAGCTGTTCACTAAATTAACTGATGAAAAGTTCAAAGCCCAGGTTCTGCAAACACAAAAAACTTTGAAGTCATTAATCGGATACACTCCCAGACTAATTCGACCGCCCTATGGAGAAATTAGCGAAAATCAGTTGTTGTGGGCTTCCCAACAAGGCTTTCGTATCGTCAATTGGAATGTTGATTCCCAAGATTGGAAGCAAATCAAACGAGATCAAGTCACTAACAATATTTTAAACCATGTGAAAACAGGCTCCATTGTTCTCCAGCATACCGGCGGCGGACCGGGGCAAAACTTGAGTGGAACAGTGGAGGCACTACCGACAGTCATACAGACACTGCAGTCTCGAGGGTATAAGCTCGTCACTTTGCCTGAGATGCTCCAAGTATCCAAGCAAATAAAATAAGCAAACTGCAGACAAAAAAATCCTAGAGAGCATATACTATGCTTTCTAGGATTTTAATTTTTATGCCGGTAGAGGGACTTGAACCCCCACGGTTTCCCTCACGATTTTGAGTCGCGCGCGTCTGCCAATTCCGCCATACCGGCATGTTAAAATACTTACGTGCCCTGAGAGATTCGAACTCCCGGCCTTTTGATTCGTAGTCAAACGCTCTATCCAGCTGAGCTAAGGGCACATATTCATTTTTTGGAGTGGTGCCGAAGACCAGACTTGAACTGGTACGGTAGTCACCTACCGCAGGATTTTAAGTCCTGTGCGTCTGCCGATTCCGCCACTCCGGCAAGAGAGTTGGAGGCGCCACCCAGACTCGAACTGGGGGTAAAGCTTTTGCAGAGCTCTGCCTTACCACTTGGCTATGGCGCCATATTATGGAGCGGAAGACGGGATTCGAACCCGCGACCCTCGCCTTGGCAAGGCGATGCTCTACCCCTGAGCCACTTCCGCATATTTTTTAATCGGACCCATGATGAAAAATAATCCCCCAGGGATCCATTACTGGGGATCTAGGATTCGAACCTAGGCATGACGGAGTCAAAGTCCGTTGCCTTACCGCTTGGCTAATCCCCAATATTCAGAAAAATAATGGGGCGATCGAAGGGAATTGAACCCTCGAATGTCGGATCCACAAACCGATGCGTTAACCACTTCGCCACGACCGCCATATTGAAATGTGAAAATTGGCAGGGGCAGCAGGAATCGAACCCACACCAAAGGTTTTGGAGACCTTTGTTCTACCTTTAAACTATGCCCCTATAAAAACTGGTGGAGGCTGATGGATTCGAACCACCGAACTCGGACGAGAACAGATTTACAGTCTGCTGCGTTTGGCCACTTCGCTAAGCCTCCATATGAAATTGTAACTGGTGCCGTCGAGAGGACTTGAACCCCCAACCTACTGATTACAAGTCAGTTGCTCTACCAATTGAGCTACAACGGCATAATCATGGTGGCTCGGGACGGAATCGAACCGCCGACACGAGGATTTTCAGTCCTCTGCTCTACCGACTGAGCTACCGAGCCATAATTATAATACATTTTATATTGCTTGTAAACCAATCTAAAAGATAAATGGCGGAGCCGACGGGATTCGAACCCGCGGTCTCCTGCGTGACAGGCAGGCATGTTAGGCCTCTACACCACGGCTCCACACATAACAGATATTTTCGAAGTGAGTTAGTATCTTCGAAAAATCTTAATTGGTTGCGGGGGCAGGATTTGAACCTGCGGCCTTCGGGTTATGAGCCCGACGAGCTACCGGGCTGCTCCACCCCGCGTCAGTAAGTCTTCTATGGTGGAGGCTGACGGGATCGAACCGCCGACCCTCTGCTTGTAAGGCAGATGCTCTCCCAGCTGAGCTAAGCCTCCATGGGATTTAAATATAATGGTGACCCGTAGGGGATTCGAACCCCTGTTACCTCCGTGAAAGGGAGGTGTCTTAACCCCTTGACCAACGGGCCTTACTAAAAAACTCTACGGAGAGAGAGGGATTCGAACCCTCGAGACGCTTGTGACGCCTACACGATTTCCAATCGTGCTCCTTCGGCCAGCTCGGACACCTCTCCAAAATGGCTCCCCGAACAGGACTCGAACCTGTGACAACTCGATTAACAGTCGAGTGCTCTACCAACTGAGCTATCAGGGAATAATGCTTGGCGACGTTCTACTCTCCCAGGACCCTGCGGTCCAAGTACCATCGACGCTGGAAGGCTTAACGTTCGTGTTCGGTATGGGTACGCGTGGTTCCCTTCCGCCATCATCACCAAACATATTCAGGTTTGCGCCCTGAAAACTGGATCGAAACAAAGCATGCTGAAGTTCATGTATTTGGATAAGCCCTCGACCGATTAGTATTCGTCAGCTCCACACGTTGCCGCGCTTCCACCCCGAACCTATCAACCTCGTCGTCTACAAGGGGTCTTACTAATTGGGAAATCTCATCTTGAGGGGGGCTTCACGCTTAGATGCTTTCAGCGCTTATCCCTTCCGTACTTAGCTATCCAGCCGTGCCTCTGGCGAGACAACTGGTACACCAGCGGTACGTCCATCCCGGTCCTCTCGTACTAAGGACAGCTCCTCTCAAATTTCCTACGCCCACGACAGATAGGGACCGAACTGTCTCACGACGTTCTGAACCCAGCTCGCGTACCGCTTTAATGGGCGAACAGCCCAACCCTTGGGACCTACTTCAGCCCCAGGATGCGATGAGCCGACATCGAGGTGCCAAACCTCCCCGTCGATGTGGACTCTTGGGGGAGATAAGCCTGTTATCCCCAGGGTAGCTTTTATCCGTTGAGCGATGGCCCTTCCATGCGGTACCACCGGATCACTAAGCCCGACTTTCGTCCCTGCTCGACCTGTTTGTCTCGCAGTCAAGCTCCCTTATGCCTTTGCACTCTTCGAATGATTTCCAACCATTCTGAGGGAACCTTAGGGCGCCTCCGTTACTCTTTAGGAGGCGACCGCCCCAGTCAAACTGCCCACCTGACACTGTCCCCATACCGGATCACGGTACCAGGTTAGAACTCCGATACGATCAGGGTGGTATCCCAACGTCGCCTCCACACAAGCTGGCGCTCATGCTTCTCAGGCTCCCACCTATCCTGTACAGATCGTACCAAAGTCCAATATCAAGCTGCAGTAAAGCTCCATGGGGTCTTTCCGTCTTGTCGCGGGTAACCTGCATCTTCACAGGTATTAAAATTTCACCGGATCTCTCGTCGAGACAGCGCCCAAGTCGTTACGCCATTCGTGCGGGTCAGAATTTACCTGACAAGGAATTTCGCTACCTTAGGACCGTTATAGTTACGGCCGCCGTTTACTGGGGCTTCGGTTCACAGCTTCGGATTGCTCCTAACCGCTCCCCTTAACCTTCCAGCACCGGGCAGGCGTCAGCCCGTATACTTCGCCTTGCGGCTTCGCACAGACCTGTGTTTTTGCTAAACAGTCGCTTGGGCCTTTTCACTGCGGCCCCCTCGGGCTATTCACCCTACCGAGGCACCCCTTCTCCCGAAGTTACGGGGTCATTTTGCCGAGTTCCTTAACGAGAGTTCTTCCGCGCGCCTTAGCATGCTCTGCTCGCCTACCTGTGTCGGTTTGCGGTACGGGCACCTTCTCCCTGGCTAGAGGCTTTTCTTGGCAGCCTGAACTCATGACCTTCGGTACTGTAATTTTCCCTCCCCATCACAGCTTAGCCTTAATGATGTGCGGATTTGCCTACACATCAGCCTTACTGCTTGGACGAGCATCCATCAGCTCGCGTCACTATCCTTCTGCGTCACCCCATTGCTCATAACGGTTCACGGTGGTACAGGAATTTCAACCTGTTGTCCTTCGACTACGCCTTTCGGCCTCGCCTTAGGTCCCGACTAACCCTGAGTGGACGAACCTTCCTCAGGAACCCTTAGGCTTTCGGCGGATCAGATTCTCACTGATCTTTTCGTTACTCATACCGGCATTCTCACTTGTAACCAGTCCACCAGTCCTCACGATCTAGCTTCAACCCGATTACAACGCTCCCCTACCCCATGACGTCATAGACGTCTAGTCATAGCTTCGGTGGTGTGTTTAGCCCCGTTACATTTTCGGCGCAGAGTCACTCGACCAGTGAGCTATTACGCACTCTTTAAATGGTGGCTGCTTCTAAGCCAACATCCTGGTTGTCTGTGCAACTCCACATCCTTTCCCACTTAACACACACTTGGGGACCTTAGCTGATGATCTGGGCTGTTTCCCTCTTGACAATGGATCTTAGCACTCACTGTCTGACTCCCGGGATAACGTCTGTGGCATTCAGAGTTTGACTGGACTTGGTAACCCTTGGCGGGCCCCGCACCCAATCAGTGCTTTACCTCCACGACGCATCTCCCGAGGCTAGCCCTAAAGCTATTTCGGGGAGAACCAGCTATCTCCGAGTTCGATTGGAATTTCTCCGCTACCCCCACCTCATCCCCGAATTTTTCAACATTCGTGGGTTCGGGCCTCCAGTGCGTGTTACCGCACCTTCACCCTGGACAGGGGTAGATCACACGGTTTCGGGTCTACGTCCACGTACTCAAGCGCCCTATTCAGACTCGCTTTCGCTGCGGCTACGGCTTCTCACCTTAACCTCGCACGGGAACGTAACTCGCCGGTTCATTCTACAAAAGGCACGCCATCACCCATTAACGGGCTCTGACTTCTTGTAAGCACACGGTTTCAGGTTCTTTTTCACTCCGCTCCCGCGGTTCTTTTCACCTTTCCCTCACGGTACTGCTTCACTATCGGTCACCAGGGAGTATTTAGCCTTGGCAGATGGTCCTGCCGGATTCCCACGAGGTTTCACGTGTCTCGCGGTACTCGGGATCCGTCTAGGGTTTTCGCAGAATTTCAGCTACAGGGCTTTTACCTTCTTTGGCCGGCCTTTCCAGACCGCTTCACTTACTCTGCTCAACCCACATTGACGTCCCACAACCCCAAGAAGCAAGCTTCCTGGTTTGGGCTAATCCGCTTTCGCTCGCCGCTACTGACGGAATCACTTTTGTTTTCTTTTCCTGAGGGTACTTAGATGTTTCAGTTCCCCTCGTATGCCTCCAATGCAGCTATGTATTCACTGCATGGTACATGCGAATTACCACATGCGGGTTCCCCCATTCGGACATCCCCGGATCAAAGCCTGCTTACGGCTCCCCGAGGCATTTCGTCGTTCGCCACGTCCTTCTTCGGCTCCTGGTGCCTAGGCATCCTCCGTGTGCTCTTTATAGCTTAACCAATGCTTCGACATGAAGTCTTAGCGTAGTTATAGATCAAAGATCTAAGGATGATTCAGCATTGTTACTTTGTTTCGATATCCAGTTTTCAAGGAACAAACATATTCATGGTGGAGCCAAGCGGGATCGAACCGCTGACCTCCTGCTTGCAAGGCAGGCGCTCTCCCAGCTGAGCTATGGCCCCATATCGTTTATGAAGTTTAAATGGTGGGCCCTAGTGGACTCGAACCACCGACCTCACCCTTATCAGGGGTGCGCTCTAACCAGCTGAGCTAAGGGCCCTCATATTCATTTTAAAAATCCAAACAAGATGGATTCGCTTGGCGACGTTCTACTCTCCCAGGACCCTGCGGTCCAAGTACCATCGACGCTGGAAGGCTTAACGGCCGTGTTCGGTATGGGTACGCGTGGTTCCCTTCCGCCATCATCACCAAACGAATCTGAAAGGCATTGCGCCTTTCAAAACTGACAACGAGTGAGTGTGATGCAGCTTTCGCTGCAGATTTGTCCGTCGCCCTACAGACGACATGGACTCCATAGAAAGGAGGTGATCCAGCCGCACCTTCCGATACGGCTACCTTGTTACGACTTCACCCCAATCATCTACCCCACCTTCGGCGGCTGGCTCCCTTGCGGGTTACCCCACCGACTTCGGGTGTTGTAAACTCTCGTGGTGTGACGGGCGGTGTGTACAAGACCCGGGAACGTATTCACCGC